>JAAYZZ010000062.1 GCA_012514595.1 Elusimicrobiota bacterium | reverse complement strand
CGACCGTCGAAAGGCGGAAGAGCCAACCCGGGTCATTCACGATCTGAAGCCCCTGGAAGGCCTGCGGACTTTCAAGCCAAAGAGCGATGAAGAACGACTGGATCAAGGCCAGGACCACCGTGCCGTAACGCGTGTACTGGTTGATCCTCTGATACCCCGCGTGCCCTTCCTTGGACATCTTCTCGAGGGCCGGGATGACCGCGGTCAAAAGCTGCATGATGATCGAGCTCGAGATGTACGGCATCACCCCGAGCGAAAAGACTGTCAATTTCTCGAGCGATCCGCCCGAGAACATGTTCATGATCGAAAAGACATTCCCGCCGCCGGTCGTCTGCGCGACCCGGTCGAAGAACTCGGCCAAGGCCGCCCCGTTGATCCCGGGGGTCGGGATGAAACATCCCAGACGGTACATGGCCACGATCCCGAGCGTAAAGAGGATCTTCTTACGAAGATCCTCGATCTTAAAGCATGTGACCAATGCTTTGAAGAATTGGGACAGCATCTAAAAAGTTATCCCTTCTTTGAGGCCTCGGGGGCCTTCTTCGCGATCTTCACCGCCTTGCCGCCGGCCTTCTCGATCTTGGCAGCCGCTTCTTTCGAGAATGCGTTCGCCTCGACCGTGAGCGCCTTGGTGATCTCGCCGCGGGACAGGATCTTGTATGGTTTTCGAAGGCTCGAGATCATCTGGGCCTTCTTGAGCGCCGCGGCATTAACGGTCGCCTTGCCGTCAAAACGGTTCAGGGCATCGAGATGGACGACCTGATAGACGACCGGATCCAGCGTATTGAATCCGACTTTCGGCAGACGACGGATGATGGGCATCTGACCGCCCTCGGACCCCAGGATGAGCCCGCGCCCGGAGCGAGACCTCTGCCCTTTGTTTCCGCGACCGGATGTTTTCCCAAGACCGGACCCGGGACCGCGACCTTTGCGGACCTTACGGACCCGGGAACCTTTCGGAGATGTCAATTGATGAAGGAACATAGCGCAAAAGATCCTTTGTTACTGGCCCTGCGGGGCCGGGGTGACGACAGGCTTCTTCATCTGAGAGATCCCGTCAAACGTCGCCTTGACGACGTTCAGGGGATTGCTGGAACGATGGACCTTTGTCAGGATGTTCTTGATCCCCGCGCCATCGCAGATGGCACGCACGGGACCCGCGGCAATAACGCCGGTCCCTTCGGCCGCCGGCTTCATCAGAACGCGGCTCGCGCACCAACCCCCGATCACTTCATGGGGGATCGTCGTGCCCTGGACAGGGACAGTGACCATATTCTTCTTGGCGGCATTCATGCCCTTCTTGATCGCGATGGCGACCTCGCCGCCCTTCCCCAAAGCATAACCGACATGCCCCTTGGCATCGCCGACAACGACAAGGGCCGTAAAGGAAAGCTTCGTGCCGCCTTTGGTGACCTTGGCCACACGGCTGATCCGGATGACCTGCTCGACCATGCCGCTGTTCTCTTCGTTCCTGGGGGCACGGGAACCCTTGCGGGGCCCACGACCCGCAGGAGGAGCGTCCCGATCGGTCGAATAGGCGAGCTTCTTCTCAGCCTTCTCAATGGTCTTCATGTCCGCGGGACGTCCGCCTTTCGCGGAATCGGCCGCCGGAGAATTCCCCTCGGGAGAGGTCTGGGACTTGAGGTCTTTGTCTTCCATATCGACTAGAATTCCATTCCTGCTTTTCTCGCTGCTTCAGCGAAGGCCTTGACCCGGCCGTGATACTGATACCCACCACGATCGAAAGAGATCTTCTTGAACCCCTTGGCCAAGGCTTCCTTGGCGAAAGCGGATCCCAGGGTCT
>JAAYZZ010000061.1 GCA_012514595.1 Elusimicrobiota bacterium | reverse complement strand
TATCAACAAAACGGGACGGCGCCTTCTGATGATAAACGATAAAGTGCTCGCCCTTTTTTTCCTTCCAGGCAGAATCCGCGACGAGAGAATTCGGACCGCAAAAGACCGATAAGAATAGAAAAATTATGACTTTAAAAGCCAAAAACACGCGAAACTTCATCGACCAGACGCGTGACAGCATCAAGACGGATCTCCTTCTGCAGGGCTTTCTGCGCCTCTGTGCGGGAAGAAACTTTTCGGAGGACTGAAAAAATCTTATCGCGCAGAATACCCCCCTTCAAGTCTTTTTCCTCAATTATTTCGGCCGTATGAAGCTGCTCCAGGACCCGGGCATTCTCCCGTTGATGACCACCCGCAAAAGGATACGGGACAAGCACCGCAGGGATCCCCAAAACCCCGAGTTCCGTGACCGTCCCGGCGCCGGAGCGGGCCACGACCACATCTGCGACCGCATAGGCCGCGGCCATATCGGAGATGTGCTCGACCACGCAGGCCGGTATGCCACAGGCCTTGTAATACGCGCTCACCCCTTCCGATTTTCCCCGCCCCGTCGCATGAAGGACCTGCCAGCCCTCTCCGAGCGAAAAGGCGCTGACCATGTTCATCAGGGCCTCATTGATCGCCTGGGCGCCCTGACTTCCGCCAAAGACCAGAAGGGTCCGCAACGCCGGTTCCAGGGAGAACGCCCGGCACGCCTCCTCCCGCGAGGACGCCCGGGACAATGGACGCAGAGGATATCCGCTCCAGACCGTTTTCCCCGATGGAAAATATCGGGCGCTCTCCCGGAACGTGATCGCGACCGACCGCACGATGCGCCCCAGGATCCTGTTGGCCAGTCCTGGCTTCACATTCTGTTCATGCAGCATGGTCTTGATCCCCAGAGAGCGGGCCGCGAGGATCGTGGCGACCGAGGCATACCCTCCGAATCCCAGGACCCCCCGGACATGCAAACGCTTGAGGAGACCCCGCGCCGCACCGATCCCCGAAAGGAGATCCCCACTAGCCCGCAGTCGCTCAACAAACCCCTTCGAGACAAAGCCGCGCGCAGGGATCTCCTCGACCTCGAACCCGGCAGAGACGAGACGGTCCCGGGCCGGGCCGAATCTCCCCACAAAGAGGACCTCCCAGCCATCCGCCCTCAGGCCTTCAGCCGTCACGAGGGCCGGATAGATGTGCCCGCCGGTCCCTCCTGTTGTGATGACGATCCTCTTCATCCGCTCAGCTCCTGGGCCCGTGAAATATTGAGCAAAAGACCCACCACCGCCATGTTGAAGATCAGGGCCGATCCGCCGTAACTGATGAACGGAAGCGGCAGTCCCTTCGTCGGCAAAAGACCGTTCGTCACCCCGATATTGACCGCGACCTGCATGCCCAGCATCAAAAGGATCCCGAAAGCCATGTAGTATCCGAACGGGTCCGTCGTGGCCTTCATGATCTTGATCCCCTGCCAGATAAAGAAAACAAAAAGGAGAATGACCGCCAGGGCCCCCAGAAACCCAAGCTCTTCCCCGATGATGGAGAAGATAAAATCCGTGTGCGCCGCCGGAAGATAGAAAAGCTTCTGTACGCTCTGTCCGATCCCCACCCCCCAGAACCCGCCCGACCCCAGCGCGATCTGGGACTGCGACAGCTGAAACCCGACACCCAGGGGATCTTCCCAGGGGTTCATGAAGGCAATGATCCGACGGACCCGGTAAGGTTTTGCCAGGATCAGGGCCCCGAAGACCGGAAGAGAGGATAAAAAGATCGCGCCGATATGAAAGACCTTTCCTCCGGCGATGAACAGCATCGAGATGGTGATGACAAAGACCAAGAACGTGTTCCCCAGATCCGGCTGCTTGATGATCAGGGCGCAGAGAAGCCCCATGACCGCCATGACGGGAAGGAAGCCTCTCTTAAGAGACCGGACCTCCCCCTTCTTCCGCGAGAAAAGATCGGCCAGATAAATGATGAGCGCGATCTTTGCGAACTCCGACGGCTGGAAATTGATCGGCCCCAGGGAGAACCATCGACGGGCACCCGAGACCATGCGCCCGATACCGGGCACGAGGACAAGAATCAAAAGAAGGACCGCGATCCCCAGAATGGGACGGGCCCATCTCTGCAGACAGCGATAATCGATGAGCATGCAGACCGCCATCAGAACGGCCCCGATGACAAGAAAGATCAGATGCCGGACAAGAAAATAGGCGGGGTTCCCCAGGACCTCGAGAGCATACACCCCGCTGGAGCTGTAGATCATGACGATCCCCAGACACACCAGGGCCAGGAAACTGCCGAAGAGCATGACCCGTGTTTCACGCATGTGCCATCTCCGTCACGATCTGTTTGAACGTGCGTCCCCTGTGCTCGAAATTGTCGAACATGTCATAACTGGCGGTCATGGGACAAAGAAGAACGCAGTCCCCGGCCCTTGCGAGCGTCCGGGCCCGTGTGACCGCCTCATTGAGATCCCCATCAACGACCTCGAGGGGCACAGCGCCCTCAAAGGCCTTCCGGAACCTCTCGCGGATCAAGCCAAAGGCGACGACCGCCCGCGCCTTCTTCGCCACAAGGTCCTTCAGCGGCGCATAATCGATGTTCTTCTCTGAACCGCCAACGATGAGGACAACAGGGCGTTCCATCCGCTCGAGCGCCCAGCGCCCGGATTCGGCCGTTGTCGACTTGGAATCATTGATGTATTCCACGCCATCCACGGTCCGGACCCTCTCCAGACGATGCTCAACACCCCGGAACTCGGCGAACGCCTTTTGCGCCACAGCATCGGGGATGCCCAAAGCGCGCACGACCTCGAGAACAGCCAGATGATTGGGATTGACGTTCTCATCCTCTTTGTTGAACCACACGACGCGCGACCTTATCCCGGCGGGGATCCTCTGGGACCACTCATCCCGGGCGTTCAGAATCGCGACATCCTCTTCCGTCTGATTCATGAAAAGGCGCTTCTTCGCCTCAAAATAATCCTCCATCGTGGGATGCCGGTCCAGATGGTTCTGGCTGAAATTCGTGACCAGGGCCACCCGGGGACGGAACGTCTCGCAAAGCTCGAGCTGGAACGAACTGATCTCAACCACAAAAATGTCGACCCCGCGATCGAGCACATGCGCCGAGAACGGAGAGCCCACATTCCCGCACAGGCAGGGCTTCTTTCCCGCAGCCTCCAGGACCTTGGCAATAAGCGTCACGGTCGTGGTTTTTCCGTTACTGCCCGTGACCGCAACGACCGGTTTCCGACAAAAGCGCCAGGCGAACTCGATCTCGCCCATGACAGGGATGCCGGCCGCGCGTGCCCACTCGAGAGGCCCGGCGTCCTTCCACACACCGGGACTGGCCACCACGAGATCGCTCTTTCTTACAAAATCCTCGGTATGCCCTCCGGCCTCTATCTCGACGGACGATCGGTCCGTGAGAGCGGAGAGCATCCCTTCGATCTTTTCCCGGGGCTGATGATCGCTGATGCGTGGGGTCCCGCCCAGCGCCCGAACGAGGTTCGCGGCCGCGACCCCGCTCTTCGCAGCGCCGATGATGGTGACGGTCTTATCTTTTAAATCCATATCATTACCTGATCTTCAGCGTCGTCAATGTCAACATCGCCAGGATGATCCCCACGATCCAGAAGCGGATCACGATCTTCGACTCCTTCCAGTTGATCTTCTGCAAATGGTGATGGAACGGGGAACACAAGAATATCCGACGGCCCGTCGTCTTGAAGGACGCGACCTGGATCATCACCGAGAGGGCCTCCCACACAAAAACACCTCCCAGGACCACCAAGAGCAGTTCTTTCTTGATGAAGACCGCGATGATCCCGAGAGTCCCGCCGAGCGCGAGCGCCCCCACATCCCCCATGAAGACCTCGGCGGGATGCGAATTGAACCAGAGGAATCCCAGGCTCGCCCCGGCCATCGCCGCACAGAAAACCGTCAGCTCCCCGGCGCCTTCAATATAAGGGATCAGGAGATACTGGCTGAAGCCCGTGTGTCCCGAGACATAGGACAGGACTCCGAGCGTGAGCGCGACAAAAAGCGTGCATCCGATCGCGAGCCCATCGAGACCATCCGTAAGATTGACCGCGTTGGATGTCCCGACTACCACGGCCATCACGAACAGAATATAAAAGATCCCCAGATCCAGGATCACGCCTTTCAGGAACGGCACGTCGAGGGTGGTCATCACTTCCGGACGCATATAAATATAGAAACTCACAATGGTCGCCAAAAATAACTGCCACAAAAGTTTTGTCCGGCAGCGCATCCCGTTCTTATTCATCCCCGAAAGCTTGATGTAGTCATCCGCAAAACCCACCCCGCCCAGCCAGAGCATGGTCATGAGGGTCAGAAGGACATAAGGGTTCTTCAGATTACCCCACAAAAGCATGGCGGCCAGGATGCTCCCGACGATAAGGATCCCACCCATCGTGGGGATGTTCCTCTTCGACTCCAGATGCGCGGCCCCCAGGGCCTCGGCCCGTCCGCCGCCGGTCACGGGTTTTTCTCCGAAATTCCACTCCTTCAATTTCCGGATGAACCAGGGGCCGATGACCACACTGATCAGGAACGTCGTCACCGCGGCCATCCCGGCCCGGAAAGTGATATAGCGGAAAATATTGAGGCCCGAAATATCGGAACTGAATTGTGATAGAAAATAGAACATCGTTTCAACCCTTTCCCAATTGAAGGACCTTCTCGACGATCTCCTCCATGCGCATCCCGCGCGATCCCTTGACGAGCACCACATCCCCGGGGCGGACATCAGCGAAAAGGATCCGCAGGGCCTCGTCTTTTCCGGCCACGTGACGCGCCAAAAGAGACTTTTTTCTCCTACGGGCCCGCGTCCCGATATGCCGCGCCAGATCTCCGACGGAGATGACCTGATCGACACCGGCGCGTGCGGCCTCCTCCCCGACCTCCTCATGCCAGCGCCGGGCTTCAGGCCCAAGCTCCAGCATATCTCCGACGACAAAGAAGGCCTTTCCCCGTCGCGGGATCAAAGACAGGGCCTTCAGGGCGTTCCGGCACGACACGGGATTTGCATTGTACGTATCATCGATCAGGAGGACCCCCTTGAGATCGTGCACAACCATCCGCCCCTTCGGCGGCACGCTCGACGCCAGGGCCTTTACCGCCTTGGCCGTGGGGACCTTGAGAATCCTGGCACAGGACAATGCGGCGAGCGCGTTCATGACGTTCCCCTGGGCCAGCGACGGAAGAAAAAACACTTTCTTGTCCTTCAACGTGACCCGGAACCCTGCTCCGTCCATCACGATCTTTTGGACATGAACACCCGCCTTTTTCTGCGTGCCGTAGGTCAGGATCTTCTGCGGCCGTTTCATCTTCACGATCCGCGCAAGGAACGGATCGTCTGCGTTCAGGATGACCGTTCCCTTCGGGGCCAGATGATCGAGAAGAGAGGACTTTTCCGCAAAGACCCCCTCGAGGTCCCCGAACCCGGCCAGGTGCGAGGCCCCGATGTTCGTGAAAACTGCGACCGTGGGACGGACGATCTCCCCCAGCCAGGCGATCTCGCCCGGATGATTGGTCCCCACCTCGATGACCGCAGCCTGATGCCGGCGCGTCATCTGAAGAAGGGTGCGCGGCACGCCCACATGATTGTTCTCGGTCCCCTTGTTGAACAGGACCTTGTATTTGGTTCCCAGGACCGCGGCCGTCAGTTCCTTCGTCGAGGTCTTCCCCGCACTTCCCGTAATCGCCACAACAGGGATCTTAAAGCGGGACCGATGGAACGCGGCCAGACGGCCAAAGGCGCGCGTCGTATCCGCGACGAGGATCAGAGGGACATCTGCCGGGGCGTCCACATTCTCCCGGCTCACAAGGATCCCTGCGGCCCCGGCCTGGACTACCTCCCGCGCAAAGCGGTGCCCGTCGAAATGCTCGCCCACGAGAGCGACAAAAAGATCCCCGGCCTTGATCGTCCTCGAATCCGTCGAAACGCCGCGAACCTGCTTCTTGGCACTGCCGCGGATCAGACGCCCCCCTGTGGCCTTCATGATCTCCCTGATCGTGAACATCATGCCCCCTCTTTTTGCGCCCGGCGATTGAGATGCCCGATGACAATATCGCGTTCCACAAAATCCACGGTCCTGTCCCTGAAGACCTGATAGGTCTCATGTCCTTTCCCGGCGAGCAGGACGATGTCGCCCTCTTGGGCGATATCCAGGGCCCGAGCGATCGCCTCCCTGCGGTCCAGGATCACGTCATACGACGCCCGATCAAATCCGGGGATGATCTCATCAACGATCGCCTGCGGGTCCTCGCCGCGGGGATTGTCAGAGGTCAGGATCGACAGGTCCGCCAGATCGGATGCGACCTTCCCCATCCGGGGCCGTTTGGTCCTGTCCCGGTCCCCTCCGCAGCCGAAGACCACGATGATCCTCTTGTGTTTGACGACCTGAAGGCTTTCAAGAACATTCCTCAATCCATCATCGGTATGCGCATAGTCGATAAAGACATGAAATCCATTCCCGACAGGAACCCGTTCCAGACGCCCGGGGATATGCCGGAGTGCCTCGACACCTCTGACGATCACATCCGGCGCGATCCCTTCTCCGATCCCGACGGCAAAGGCCGCCAGAATATTGTAGATGTTGTGAACGCCGATCAGCGGGGTCCGGAGGGGGAACTCATCCCCAAAGGCCCGGACCTGAAAACGCGTCCCCTCAAGACCGAGGCTCTCCGCCGTGGCCATGACGTCCGCGGCCTTTCTGCGGCCGTAGGTGATCGCACGCACCGGAGTTCGGGACAAAAGGGCCTGTCCGTAAATGTCGTCCTGGTTGAGGACCGCGTACGCCCGCCCATGCAGCCCCGTGAACAGCCGGGCCTTGGCCTCAAAATACTTTTCCATCGTCTTGTGATAATCCAGATGGTCTCCCGTCAGGTTCGTAAAGACCGCACCCCTGAAATCGATCAGGTCCACCCGCCCCTGGTCCAGCGCATGCGAAGAGACCTCCATGACCGCATGAGAGACCCCCTGGCGGGACAGCTCGTCCAGGAACGCCTGGTTATCCACGAGCCCCGGCGTGGTATTCTTCGAAGGGATCGATCGACCGCCCACGCGGCAGTTGACCGTTCCGACAATACCGCTTCTGTGGCCCGCGGCCGCAAGGATAGCCTCCACCAGATATGTGATCGTCGTCTTTCCGTTGGTCCCCGTGACGCCGATGACCCGGACCTTGTCGGACGGATGACCAAAAAATTTATCAACGATGGAGCGGAAGGCAGCGAGGGGCTCTTCGACCCGCAAGAAACAGACCCCGGGGAATCGCGTCTCGAGATCCCTATCGGCATTCTGCGCCACCAGAACGACCCGGGCCCCGTTCATGACGGCCTGAGGAATAAACTCCTCCCCGCTCTTCTGGGGGCCCGGCAGGGCCGCGAACAGACCTCCGCGGACTACCCGTCGGGAGTCATCCCCGACCATGGCGACCTCGATCTCGGCCCAGGAGGCCGACAACGCCAGATCCAGACGCTGTGTCAATTCCCCCAAGCGCATCCTAAAGTCCCCCCTTCGCATCAAGATACCGGATCGCGTTCTCCACGATCTCCTTGAAGACAGGCCCGGCCACGACCCCCCCGTAATAGGCGGGACGGGGTTCGTCAAAGGTCACCACGATCGCCAGTCGGGGATCCTCAACAGGAGCGAACCCAATGAACGAGGCCACAAAACTGCTGTGAGAATACGCCCCCCCCACGACCTTCTGGGCGGTCCCGGTCTTCCCGCCCGCCGAGATATCCTTCATCCTCGCCTGTTTGGCCGTCCCTTTCTCGATGACCCCCTTCAGGATCTCCTTGAGACGCGCCGCGGTCTGAACGGTCATGACCCGCCCCATTTCCTCTGGTTTGCGTTCCTCAAAAACCCCTCCATCCGGATAACGCAGATGGCGGATGATCTGCGGCTTCATCATAAGCCCGTCATTGGCGACCGCCGCAATCATCGTGAGCAGCTGGACCGAGGTCACGGTCACCTCCTGACCGATCGGAATGGCCCCGATCGAAAGCTTGGACCATCGCGAAGGCGGTTTGAGGGTCCCGGCGACCTCCCCCATCATTTCGATCCCCGTCGGCATGCCGAAACGGAACCGATGGGCATATTCATAGACCTTCTGGGGCCCGAGCCTCTGGGCCATCTTGACCGTCCCGATATTGCTGGACTGCTCAATGACCTCCCGAAAGGTCAGCTTGCCCTTCGGATGGGAATCCTTGAGCGTATGATTGGCGATGCGGTACTTCCCGTTCTCACAGAAGATGATCTCCTCTTCCGTGGTAACGCCCTCCTCAAGGGCCGCGGCTGCGGTCACGATCTTGAAGACCGACCCGGGTTCGTAGACGAACGCCACGGCCCTGTTCGTGCGATTCTCGACAGGGCTTCGATTCGGGTTCCCGGGATCAAAGGACGGCCGGTTGACAAAAGCGAGGATCTCCCCGGTCCGGGGATCCATGACGATCACCGTAGCCGCCTTGGCGCGATGCTGAACAAAGGCCTTTTCTATTGCCTCCTCGGCAATGAACTGAATCGTCTCGTCAATGGTTAGGACCACATCTGCCCCGTCGACCGGCGCCACGAATTCCTTCTCGATCAGGAGGTCCCTCTGCCGGGCATCCCGCAGGAACTGGGCCATACCCTTGCGCCCTTTCAGGTACCTGTCCTGCTCCCACTCGACTCCCTGGAGGCCTTCATTGTCAATATTCGCGAAGCCGATGACATGCGCCGCCAGAGATCCGTTGGGATAAAACCGCCGGCTTTCCTTGATGAACCCAAGGCCCCGGGGGGACTCTCCCTTAAGTCGCTCATACTGCTTCTGGGAAAGTTTTCGACGGATCCAGACGAAATGCCGGTCGCGGGACAGGATCTTGAGGACCGAATCCACCGGCATCCCCAGGACGTCTGCGACCTGACGGGCCGCGGTCTTCTTCTGTTCCAGGGTCATCGAACGGGGATCGGCATACAGAGAATACGCCACCACGTTCCGGGCCAAGGCCTTCATGTTCCGGTCATAGATGGTCCCCCGGCGGGGCTCCAGCTCCACCGCACGACTGTTCTGCCGGTCTGCCTTCGCGGAAAGATAGGCACCGCGAAAGATCTGGATCATGGAAAGTTTTACAACAGAAAGGAACAGAATGACAAATATGACAGAAAAAATGATCCCCGTACGGATGGGATAGCGCTGGTAAGCCAAGGCAGGGTCCTTGCCTTAAAAGATATAAGTTTTGATACTTATTTTAGGTTTTCAGATTAAGGATGGAAACAAAAATCCGCTTTTTTAACTCACCAACAAAAAAGGCCTATCGCGCCTGACCAGCCCCCGGTGAAAACGCCAGGGTCATCAAAGGACTGATGAAAGTTCCGGGCCTTTCTTCCGCCTCCATGACATGTCCGCGTCCGGCGAACTGATAGTTCTTGTCCTTTGCCAAAAGTTTCCGGCCGATATTGTCGGAGGATTGGATCCGCAAGATCTCATTCTCGACCAGGGAGTTCTCTTCGGAAAGAGCCTCGATCCTGTGCTGATTCAGTTTGCCTTTATAGGCAAGAGCATAGGTGTTCATCTGAATATGGATATAAAAAATAACGGCAATGGTCACAAAGAACGCTACCCTTAAAAGCCCCCACGCTCTCATGATATCCTTTCCAGCCCGCGCAGGCGCGCACTGCGGCTCCGCGGATTGTGGGCGACCTCGTCTTCGGTCGGCCTCAACGGCTTCTTGGTCAAAAGACGCGCGACCCCTTTGTGGGCCAACGTCCTGAACTTTTCTTTGACGATCCTGTCTTCCAGAGAATGGAATGCGATGACCGAGATCCTCCCGCCGGCCTTCAAATGCGTAAAGGCCTGATCCAGGACCGCCTCCAGGGCATCTGTCTCCTGATTGACGGCGATCCTCAGGGCCTGGAAGGAACGGGTGGCCGGATGAATGCCATCGCGGGAAAATCGATAAGGGAGCGAACGAAGAATGACGTCCGACAGCTCGGTCGTGGTCGCGATCGGTCGCTGGGCCCGGGCCCGCACGATCCCCTCTGCGATCCGTCTGCTGAAACGCTCCTCGCCATAGGCCCAAAGGATGTGCGCGATCTCCTCTTTCTCCATCGAATTCACCAGCTCGAAAGCCGAGACCTGAACATCCTTGTCCATCCGCATGTCCAGCGGACCTTCGGAACGAAAGCTGAACCCCCGCCTCGGATCATCCAGCTGAAAACTCGAGACCCCGATATCCAGGAAGACAGCATCAACCAAAGGAACACCCACCTGCCCCAACACATCCGCCAATCTTCGAAAATTGCTTTTGACGAAATCCTGTCGGACAGAAAACTCCCGGAGACGTGCGCGCGCTCTCTCCAGTGCCTCCTGATCCTGGTCGAGTCCGATCAAGTGTCCCGATGGGGAGATCGCCTCACAGATCATCGCCGCATGCCCGCCACCCCCGAGGGTCGCGTCGACAACGGTCTGGCCCGGATGAAGGGCCAAAAGATCGCGCACCTCATCGACCATGATCGGAATATGTCCTGTGGGGATCTCCATGTAAGACGTCTCTGGATCCGCTGTCATCACCAAGCTCATATCAACTGAGGCTCAGGCATCTCGGCCACAAAGCTTGGGATCTTCCGCTCACTGACCGCCAGCTCAAACCCTTCCCAGACGCGGGTATACTCATCATGCTCCACGACCTCTTCCCAGTTTCCCTTGATGCCATTGCGCTGGTACACCTTGCGCTTTCCACGAAAGACCAGGTAAATG
>JAAYZZ010000060.1 GCA_012514595.1 Elusimicrobiota bacterium | reverse complement strand
CGGATGAAACGTTCTCGAAGAAATTCACGGATATCAAGCTGGAGCAGCTGGAGCGGGGCAGTATCGAAGGATTTCCGGTCACAACATTCACGGTTCAATGCAAGTAACGAAATATGGCGATACCGCAGCAGCCGGCCTTTAAGCCGGGACAGTTCAAGATGAAGATCCCCTCGGCACCCGGAGGCGGTGCCCCTTCCTCGGGGGGGGCTGGCCTTGATAAGGCGCGGGAGTGGGTCAACGAGCACAAGATCGAATCTCTGTGCATTGCCGTGGCCGGCGCCTTTCTTTTTTCGGCCTATTTTGTGGTGTCCGGCGCGGCTGAGAAGGCAAGGGCTTTGGGGACTGAGATCGAAATGCTCAAGGAGAGGCAGGTCGCGGCGGATGAGTATCAACAGGCCTTGCGCCTCACCAGGAACGTTGAGCAGTCCGTGCCTTCCGGGGTCCCGCAGAACATGCTGGTCTCTCTCGTCACGGACACGGCTTCCCGTCGAGGGGTCAAGGTGGATTCCTTTTCCCCTCTCAAGCGGACCCGCCGCGGGTTTTATGAGGATCTTGAGATCTCCTTTTCCTGTTCGGTCCCCTCTTTTCAGGACGGCATGCTTTTTGTCCGGGATCTGGAAAGCCGGGATTTTGCCTCACGCGTGGCCTCCTGGCGGATGTCCCGCGGGACAGCGGGGGACGTGAGGTCTGGAAAGGATGAATTGGGAATGGAGATCACGCTCTCGTCGGTTCATCTGGCAGGAGGGCTCTGATGATGAAGGGGGAAGCAGGGCGCTTCATCCGTTCGTTCGTCTTGGGGTCGGCGGTCCTTGCTCTTTTGGTCGGGGTAACGCCTGCGGAGGGTGTGGCCGCATCCTCTTTCGAGGAGACGGTGCGTCGTCTTCCCGACCCCTTCCAGCGGGCCGAAAAACTCCGTCGGGCTGTTCAGGAGAAAGAGGATGCGGAGCGTCGTCGTAAGGCGGAAGAGGAGCGATTGAATCGGGAAAGGGCCAAGAATAAACCGTCGGTCACAACACCGGCACAGGCCGAGACCAAACTGGTCCTTGATACTTCGGCATATAAATTGACCGGGATCATTTATGACGCCCCGGTTCCCGTCGCCATCATCAACGGCCAGGTCCTGAGAGTGGGCGAAGTGGTGGCAGAGGCGAGCGTGGGAGGGGCGATCAGGCTGATCAGGATCAAAAGCGGAGGGGTTCTTTTGTCCTATGCCGGAGAATCCTACGCACTTCTCATCGACGAGGTCCAAGGAGAGGGCGGTTCTTCGGCGGAAAAAGACCCTTCGATCTATGTGAGAGAGGTCAAATAAGGGACCCTTTTGGAAAGGGTCGCACGCTAACTCTGGAGAGGGATGGTTCCTTATGAAAAACATAAAAACGATCATCTTGGCGCTCGTGTTCGGATGGGGGGCCGTGATCCCCGGCGGTCCGATCCTGGCCGCATCCACGGATGCATCGAGCCGGTTCATCCTTCCGGAATATTCCAAGAAGGTGTCCCTGGATTTCAAGGGCGCGGATATCCGGGATGTGCTCAAGGCCTTTTCCCAGCAGATCGGGGCGAACTTCCTGGTGACCAAGGGGGTCGATGTTCCTTCCTTGAGCGTGTTCCTCCAGGAGGTCCCTGTCGAGGACGCCCTTTCGAGGATCCTCGATGCCAACGGCTTGACCTATCAGTACGACCCGCTCGTGAATATTTTCACGGTCATGCCGAAGGCCAAGGGGCCGGACGAGACCATGGCGACCAGGGTCTTTCAGCTCAAGTTCGCCTCTGTAAAGGATTCCAGTCTTAACAAGGCCCTGGAGGAGGGTCTCGTCAAGAATCTGGCCATGGATGCGGGGACCGCAGGGGCCACAGCCACGACAGAGGCCGCAGAAGGGGGCAGTGGGGTCAAGGCGGTTGT
>JAAYZZ010000059.1 GCA_012514595.1 Elusimicrobiota bacterium | reverse complement strand
GCTTCCGGAGAGATCCTGTCCACAGACCCCTTGATGTAATGGTCCAGGATAAGATCGCCGATCACAAGAATATGGCACCCGTCGAAACGCCGAAGGATTTTTTTGTACTTAATCATAATATGGATATTTTGTTCAAAAGAGGGTGTATCCTAACACACCTCCCGGGAGATGTCAACGAGGAGAAACGGCTCAATCAGAGGCAGGACAAGGGGTTAAGACAAAAAAGGCGCGCCAGCCCTGAGGACATCCAGGGTCGTGATCGCATCCATCCGACCGGACACGACCCGACTATCTTTATCCACACAGACAGCTTCTTGAGGGTCATTCGCCAAAACGATCGCCTTCTCCCCCAAAGGACGCCAGCGTTCGGGATTGATCCCGGGTTGCCGACGAAGAAAGAGCGAAATGACCGCAGTGCCCGCCGCAGCGGCAACATGAACAGGGCCGGAATCATTGGAAATCAGAAGGCGACAGCGTTTCAAAAGACTGGTCGAGCATGAAAGAGAGATTTCTCCCGTGAGGTCCAAAGGATCCGACCTCATGGCCGCCCGCATGGCGAGGGCTAGGGGCTTTGCGGCCTTCCCTCCAATGATGACCGTCCGAATACCCCGTCCCTCAAGATCATCGGCCACGGCGGCGAATCCCTCTACGGGCCATCGTTTTGTAGGGCAACTGGCATCTGGATGGATCGCCACGACGGGTGTTCCTCCGGGGAACTGCTGCAAAAAGAATTCATCGGCCCAGACCTCCGCCTCTTTCTGAAAGGCGACCCGAGGAACAAAAGCCCCTCCCGGGACTCCGATCTCTGTCAGGAGATCGAGACAGTACTCGGTCTCATGTCTCTCGCCCATAGGCCTGATATCCCGAACAGGATGGTTCAAAAGGAGTCCGAACTTCTGATCACGATAACCCAGCCGATAGGGGATCCCGGCAAGAAAACAGGCGGCGTTGGTGAACCGTTTCGTATGATAGACGACCGCGAGGTCGAACCTTCGACGAGAAAGGTCACGGGCCATCTTCAGATATCCCCAAGTCCCCCCGGAGGGATACGACAGAACCTCATCGATGAAAGGAAGCCCGTCGATAAGTTCACGGGTCCCGAGAGAAGTCCAAACGGTCAACCGCGCGTTGGGAAAGGCCTCCCGAAGGGCCTGGAGGGCCGGTGTCGTCAAGACGACATCCCCGATCCGGTCGGTCCGCACGACAAGGATATTCGAGAATTTATTCATAGGATCTCCAGAACGTCCCGCGCCGAGACAGAAGAAATGTCAGACCCCCGACGGATATAGTGGCTGCCGGCACTCCACGGACCATAGGCCCCCGGGTCGGTGGGGCCAAAGACCGCAACGGTCGGAACCCCGAAGTAGCTGGCCATATGCATGACCCCGCTGTCATTGGTGACCGCCTGTTTTGCGCCGTGGACAACGGCTGCCAGTTCCCGGAGGGAGGTCTGTCCCAGAAGATCCGTGACTCCTGACGGGATCTTTGCCTCCGAAAAGACAAAGGCCTCTTTATCTCTTTTGTCCCCGACGATGACGACCCTCTCCCCTCGCTCCTCAACAAGCCAGCGGATGACCTCCAAGAAACGTCCCGCAGGCCAGCGCTTGCGGTTATCCGCAGCCCCGGGGGCCACCAGAACATAGCCCGGCGCAGGGGCCGCAGGCATCGGCGTTGAGCAGGACAGGGCGCGCAAGGGGATCCTTTCGGGAAAAGGGCCCAGGAATTCGGCCAGTCTTTCCAGATACCGGTCTTTCCAATGGCACCCCTTCCACGTGTTCACAGGCCCCGTCTTCCGCCGGGCCCGGAGAAGAAAGGGCAGAAAGGAATTCCTCAGGTCCACGACGATATCAAAAAAGTCCTTCCGCAGATCCAGGAAGAACGCGATCTTCTGAAAGAAGGTCGCGCGCTTGTCATAGATGCGGACAGAACGGAAGACCGGATTTCCGGCGAGAAGAGGCTGCGCCCGCGGTCCGACGACGATCGAGACCTCCGCGGCCGGGAACATGGCCAGGACCACGTCCACAACCGGAAGCCCGAGGACCACATCCCCGATATTGCTCGGAAGAATGACCAGGACTTTCTCAACTTTCGAGTTTTTCATAGGCCAGGATGACATCCTCCACCTCGATCCTCTTCATGCATTGATTGTCAGGACATTCAAGATAGTAACACGCGGCCTTGTTGCAGCCGACATCCTTATGGATCACAACAGCCGGGCCCCTCCCCCGGGGACCCGTGATCAAGGGATGTGTCGGGCCAAAGAGCGCGATCACCTTTGCCCCGACGGAAGAAGCCAGATGCAGGGGGCCTGAATCCGCGGAAACAACGACCCGGGCGTCCTGAAAGATCGCCGCGAGCCGGTCCAGACAGGTCTCACCCGCCACGACGATGGCCCCCTCCCCCACCGCCCGGGAGATCCGGCGGGCCCGCTCGATATCCTTTTTGGCTCCCGGCAGGACGACCTTGAGCCCTTCGTGCCTTGTGAACCAAACGGCAAGGCGCGAGAAATGCTCCTCGGGCCACTGCTTGAGATCCCAGTTCCCGCCGGTATTGAGGACCACGTAATCCTCTCCGGAAGAAAGGCCCCGGGCCACAAGAAAATCCCTCGCCTGCTTTCGGACCGTTCCGGGAACATCCAACCCGTATCTCCTGTCCATCACCCTGCACCCGAACGACTCCACGACCCGAAGATAGGCATCGGAACGGTGAAGGGTCTCCAGACCCCCCTCATCGACGATATGGGTCAGGATTCGGCGGGAAAGGCCCCGACCAAATCCGACCCGGACCGGGATGCCGGCCAGCCAAAGCAAAAAAGTCCGGGACAAGGAATGCCGCAGGATGAAGACCGCATCAAACTTCTTTTCTTTCAGGCGGGAGACGAGCGCCCGTTTTTTGAGGAGCGGACGGTCCGCCCCCTCTTCATCATAAGAGATGACCTCGTCGATAAAAGGGCACAATGCCAGGACAGGCCCGACGCGAGGGACGGCCAGGGCCGCGATAAGGGCCGAGGGATAGGCGTCGCGCAAGGCCCGATAGACCGGCGTCGAGAAGACCGCATCCCCGAGCCAGTTGGGAGAGACCACAAGGATCCGGTTCATTTCTCCTCCTCTGTCACGGATCGGTATGCCTTGAGCGTGCCGTCGACCATGTCTTGCGATGAAAAACGGGACAGGATATGCTGCCGTGCCCTGGCTCCCATCGTCACGCGCTGTTGTGGACTTCCCAAAAGTTCTGTGATCGCCTCGGCCAGCGTCTCCGGATCATTCGCCGGGACGAGAAGCCCGGTACGCCCATGATCGACGACCGACGGAAGACCGCCGACCCGGCTCGCAACCACCGGGACCCCGCACGCCCCGGCCTCCATGGCCGCGAGCCCCATCCCTTCCTGGATCGATGGCACGACACACACATCCAAAGACGCCATCGCCTCTTCGATGTGGGGAACATCTTCCAGGAACACGACCCGTCCTTCCAGCCCCAGATCGCTGACCATTTTCTTGAGGATCCTTCCTGACGGCCCTTTCCCGATCATGACACAAGCGGCCTCCGGGACATCGGACAGGACTTTGGGCAGGGCCTTCAGAAGAACGTGCAGTCCCTTGACCGGAGAGAGCCGCGCCACGGTCCCCAGGAGAGATCTCGACGAGAAACCCCAACGGGCTTTCAGGGCCTCCCTGGCCTCGGCAGGCAGGGGCTGAAATCTCTCCCCGTCGATCCCGTTGGGGACCGTTACCACCCGCGATACGGGGATCCTCAGGTCCTCGGTGAGATGCCAGGCCACCTGCGGACTGATCGCAATGACCCTGTCCCCCCACAGCGGAAAAAGCCACCGCCCCCAGTGGGGCGTGAAGAATCCGTGACACGTCGAGATAAAGGGGATATCGGAAAAGAAGGACACCAGGGCGCTCAGCATCTGCCCTGCCCGGGTGTGCGCGTGGAGCAATCCGACCCCCTCTTGCCTGACGATCCGTAAAAGACGCGGGATCGACAAAAAGAGGCCAGGGTGCAATTCATTCTTCATACGAAAACCTGCGGAGATGAGGCGCACCCCCAGCGAAAGAAACTCATCGAGACGTTCTCCGCCGGAAGAGAACAAAAGAACCCGGTGCCCGCGCGCGAGGAGGCCTCGAGAAAGGGTCAGAAGATAGCTGGTCACTCCTCCGGGATTGAGATGATTGGCCACCAAAAGGACCGTCATGCCGTTGTCTCCTTCAGGATCCTTTTGACCTCCTGATAAACCTCGCGGGAAGAGATCCCGGACATGCAGGGATGGTCCTTCTCCCGGCACTCGGTCCGGTAGCAGGGCTGACAGGGGCGGCCCTTCTTCTGGATCAGCGTCACGTTCCCCGGCGGAAGATGACGGCGGGGGTCTGTGGGGCCGAAGAGCGCGATGGCCGGCGTTCCGACAGAGGCCGCGACATGAAGGGGCGCGGAGTCGGAGGACAGATACACCCGGCAGAATCCGATCAGGGCCGACAGCTGAAGGAGATTCGTCTTGCCGATCATCAGGGCCGGTTTGGAGCGAAGATGTCTTTGAAGCTCTTTCTGAAGAGGACGGTCCTTTTCCATCCCGGTCACCACGACCCTGATCCCATCGGAAGCCAGGAGATCACAGAATTCCGCCACAAGTTTCATGGGCCAATTCTTCGTGGGCCAACGCTCGGAAGCGGAGATGTTGACGCCAACGATCACATGGGTCTTTTCATCGATCCACGCCTCATGGAGAAGGTCCCGGGCATAGCGCAGGTCATCCTTGCGGGGCCACAGTTCCAGACGGGCATTTTGCGGATACGCGATGCCGATCTGTTCAAGCACCTTGAACTGATGAGGGACCGGGGCCAGGGGACCGCCCTTGTCCTCGATCCCGCGGGTCAGGAACATCCCGGAACGTCTGTTCTTGTAACCGTAACTGGCCCTGGGCGCAATCAGGGCGGATAGAAGATGGGTGCGATCATTGTTCTGAAGATCGATGGTCATATCAAAACGGTATCGTCTTAATTCTTTCAGGAGCCGCAAGAACCCCTTGAGACCCCGGTCCTTGCCTTTGTGGTCATAGATGTGGACATCGTCGAGATAGGGACATCCCTGCATGACAGCGGCCCCCTCCCGTCCCACCAGAAGATGGATCCTGGCTGTCGGAAATTTCTCGCGCAGGGCCCGGAAGGCGGCGGTCGCAAGGATCACATCGCCGACAGCGCTCAATTTCATCACGAGGATATTCTTCGACTCCAGGGTCTCTTTATATACAGCGAGGGTGCTGTCGACCATTCGTCCCAGGGTATAACGCTCCTCCACCCTTTTGCGGGCGCGGACGATCATCTCATCCACGAGGGCGGGATCCTTCAAAAGACGCTTCACGGCCGTTGCGATCGCATCGGCGTCCACCGGAGGGACCAGGATCCCGCTCTGCCCGTCCTCAATGATATCCACCACCCCTCCGACCTTTGTGGCGACCACAGGGACACCGACAGCCTGGGCCTCGATGATGACCCGGCCAAAGGCCTCATGGGTCACCGTCGGAAGGACAAGGACGTCACTATCGGACAGGATCTGGGGGATGTCCTTGCGGTTCCCCAGGAACTGGATCCGGCTTGTGATCCCCATGCGTTCGACCAGGGCCAGCAGGGACTGTTTGTAATGCGTCTTCGACGGAGGGGCATCGCCCACGACCTTGACCGTGACAAAGGGCATCTCCCTGAGAACCCTTGCCATGGCCTCAAAAAAGACAGGGTGCCCCTTGAGGGGCGTGAGGCGTCCGATGACAACGACCGTAAAAGAAGAACGGCCTGTCGGCCTTGGGCGGAACGGGAACCTCTCCAGGTCCACACTGCGCGGGATCAAGCGGATGTTCCCCGGATCAACGCCAAAATCCTCGATCATGTGACGCCCGATAATATCGCTGATGACGATCACCCGCTTGCCCCAGCCCATGACATGACTGAACAGATGGATGGAATAATATCCGTGACAGGTCGTAACAAATTCG
>JAAYZZ010000058.1 GCA_012514595.1 Elusimicrobiota bacterium | reverse complement strand
GTCGGGATCTCGACGGACAAGATCCATGTCCGGGGCCCCATGGGCCTCGAGGGACTCACGACGTATAAGTATGAGGTCTACGGGACGGGGCAGGTGAGGAAGTAACAGACTGGAAGGTTTCTGGGGTTGCTAATGTCTCTAGTGTCTGGAGAGATGGAGTAGGGGCATTTTTAGACCTCAGAGACCTTAGCGACCTTACAGACGTTTCAGGTTTCATTCCTATGAAAAAGATCGGCCTTCTCGGCGGCACATTCGATCCCATTCATATCGGGCATCTTTTGATGGCGCGCACCGCGCTGGAGGAGATGGGTCTGGACAAGGTCATCTTCGTTCCCTCGTGCGTTCCGCCCCATAAGACAGCCCCTACACTCTTTTCATCCCGCGACCGTCTGGCCATGGTGCGTCGGGCGATCCGGGGCAATCCGCAGTTCGTGGTCTCGGACTTTGAGATCAGAAAAGGCGGAAAGTCTTATTCGGTCGATACGGTCCGGTTCTTCTCCGAGACCATTCCCGGGCCTAAAAAGTTATATTTCATCGTCGGGGGGGATGCCATCCGGCAACTCGATACCTGGAAGGACGTTGAGGAGCTGAAGCAGTTATGTTCCTTCGTTTCGGTCAACCGGCCCGGGTATCCCCGCGGGAGTGCCAAGACCCGGTATCATGCCGTCACCATGAACGGCATTGAGATGTCCTCGACCGAGATCCGCAGGAGGATCCTTCAGAAGAAATCGATCCAGTACCTTGTCCCGGACACGGTTTTGGATTATATTAGGCGCAATCATTTGTACAGGATCCCAGCATAGAAAGGCAGCCTTATGTCCAAGAGTCCCAAAGAGGTCATTCACTTCGGTACCGACGGGTGGCGCGCGGTCATCGCCGACACCTTTACCTTCGAGAACGTGGCCGCCCTCGCGCAGGCCTTTGCGGTCTGGGTGAGGAACGATGCCCGCAAGATCCCCGGCGAGAAGACCCGCATCGCGGTCGGATATGACAACCGGTTCCTTTCCAAAGAATTCGCCGATACGGTGGCTTCTGTTCTTGCCGGGAACGGGATCGATGTGATCTTGTCGAACGCCTCTCTCCCCACCCCGGCCCTGAGCTTGGCGGCCCGCGAGAGAAAGTGTGTGGCGGGTGTTGTCATCACGGCGAGCCACAATCCGCCCGAATATAACGGGTTCAAGATCAAGACCGCCGAGGGTGGCGGCGCGGGGAAGAACATCACCGATGCCGTTGAGAAGTATCTGGAAGTTGAGACCGTAAAGTCATTGGACCTCAAGAAGGCGATTTCCGATGGCAAGGTCACGGTCCTGGACCTCAAGAAGGACTATCTCAAGTTCATCAAAGGTTATGTGAACCTCAGGAAGATCAAGCCCGCCAAGTTTCGCGTGATCCAGGATGTGATGTACGGTTCCGGCGGAACGCTTTTTGGCGAGGTCCTCAAAGGCACCAAGATCAGGGCCGAGCTTCTTCATTCGGATGTCAATCCGGGCTTCGGAGGGACACGACCCGAGCCTCTGCCGCAGTATCTTCCGCTTCTTCGTGAGAAGATGAAAGAGGGCCATGATCTGGGTCTTGTTCTCGACGGGGATGCGGACCGTATCGCGGCCGTTCTTCCGGGGGGTGAATTTTTGTCGCCCCAGAAGATCCTGGCGCTTCTGGCGCTGCATCTGTGGAAGAACCGCGGGATCAAGGGCGGGGTCGTGAAGACCATCTGCGGCACGGTCATGATCGACAACATGTGCAAGGCCAATAACATTCCGCTCTACGAAACACCGGTCGGTTTCAAATATATCTCGGACCTGATGCTCACCAAGGATATCATCGCGGGGGGCGAGGAGGCCGGCGGCATGGGGCTTCCCAACTACATCCCCGAGCGCGACGGGATCCTGGCCGGGCTTTTGCTTCTGGAGATGATGGTCTACGAAAAGAAGAACATGGCCAGGATCCTGGCTGATGTGGAGAAAAAGTACGGCCGGTATTTCTACGACAAGACCCATATCACTCTTAAAGAGAAGGTGAAGACCCTGGACCCTGTGAAGCAGATCAAGGAGGTCCTGGGAAAGAAGGTCGTCGGGATCAAGGATTACGACGGGGTCAAGCTGGAGCTGGAGGACACCTCCTGGATCATGGTGCGCGCCTCGGGGACCGAGCCCATTCTTCGGGCCTATGCGGAGTCCAAGTCGGCCAAAAGGACGAAGGAGCTTTTGGAGTACGCGTTGGGTCTGGCAAAGACCTTATAAGGGAAGAAGGCGCAAGACGCAGGGCACAGGTCATATGAAGGTCTTTTGTGACAGGTTCCGGTCGCCAGGTGTCTTATGATTGATTTCTTAAGAGCCATATATTATTGGTTCGTCACCTTTCTTGCCGCTCTGGCGAGTTTTCTCTTCTATCCCTGCCGGATTACGGGTCGGGAGAATGTCCCCAAGAAGGGCGGACTGATCCTCGCCTCGAATCATGAAAGCAATATTGATCCCATCCTCCTTCCCGTTGCAAGCCCTCGCCAGATGCGGTTCATGGCCAAGGAGGAGCTTTTTCGCAATCCTTTCTTGGGTTGGGCGATCCGTACCGGAGGGGGATTTCCCATTCAGCGGGGACGGGCCGACCGAGGGGCGCTCCAGGAGTTCCTTAAGCAGATCGACCTTGGTTACCCGGTCCTGATCTTTCCCCAGGGGACGCGGGGGGGCGAGAACCCTCAATCGGGGGTCGGGTTCCTGGCCGCAAATAGCGGAGTTCCCGTCGTTCCGGTCCGGATCCGGGGTACCGACAAGGTCCTGCCCAAAGGGGCGAAGGTCCCTAGGCGCATATCGGTCACTGTGACCTTTGGCCGACCCCTGACCTTTTCCAAAGACAAGCCTTATGATGAGATCGCCCGCGAGGTCATGACCGCGATCCGGGCCCTTTGATCGTCACGCCCCTGTTTTTTCGTTGACAAAGAAAGATTTCTTGCGATAATTGCACGGCTTGGCCTTAGGGGCTTCCCTAAATATAAAGGCCAAAATCCCAAGAAAGAGGTACAAGTAAATGTCAGAATCAACCAAATCCATCATGGAGGAGCTGTATAACAGCACCCTCAAATCCTTCGAGGAAGGACAGATCGTTCCCGGAACGATCGTCGCGAAGAACGAAAAGGAGGTCATTGTCGACATCGGATTCAAATCCGAGGGCTTCGTCCCCGTCGATGAGTTCCGTAATCCTTCCGCGATCGAGATCGGACAGACCATAGATGTTTTGATCGAAACGATTGAGGATGAGGAAGGGCGCTTGGTCCTGTCGTTCTCCAAGGCCGAGAAGATGAAGGGCTGGCAGGAGATCGCGGACAAGATCAACGAGGGCGATGCCGTGGACGGCCAGGTCGTTCGTGTCGTCAAGGGTGGTTATATCGCGGATATCAAGGGGGTCGAGGCGTTCCTTCCGATGTCCCTGTCCGCATTCAAGGGCGTTCCGCAGGGGGATATCCTTTCGAAAACGTGGAAATTCGTTGTGGCCAAGATGAACAAGCAACGCCGCAACCTTATCTTATCCCGTCGTGAAGTGGTCCAGAAGGAGCATGAGGAGAACCGGAAGGTCCTCTGGGGCCAGATGGAGAAGGGCCAGCGTCGCACCGGCGTCGTCAAGGGCATCACGGATTTTGGGGCTTTCATCGACCTGGGCGGGGTGGACGGACTTCTTCACATCACGGACATGAGCTGGTCGAGGATCAGTCATCCCTCCGAGATCGTTTCTCTTGGTCAGCGCATCGAGGTCATTGTCCTTGATTTCGACCGTGAGAATTCCAAGGTCTCCCTCGGGCTCAAGCAGATCCTGCCGAACCCCTGGAGCGAGGCAGCGGACAAGTATCCCGTCGGGACGGTCGTCAAGGGCCGCGTGGTCAACATCATGCCGTACGGGGTCTTTGTTGAGATCGACAAGGGGATTGAGGGGCTCCTGCACTCTTCCGAGATCACCTGGCAGAAGAAAATGGTCAATCCCCAGGAGATGTTCTC
>JAAYZZ010000057.1 GCA_012514595.1 Elusimicrobiota bacterium | reverse complement strand
GTTCTGTCTTTATTTCAAAAGACCTGTTGTGAGGGTTTTCTTCGGGATCGTATCTTTCGTTCTTTTGGCGTGTTTTCTTTTTACCTTTTCTTTCTTGGGGTGGCTGAGCTTTCTTTTGGCGAGTCTCTGTTTTGTGCCTTTTCTTTTGCGCCAGGTGAAGTTCCCGTCGTGGTCCTGGTGGAAGAAGGGGCTGGTGATCGCGCTTGCCGTTACTTTTGCGGGGCTTTTTCTTTGGGTCATTGCCCGCAAGAATTTCTGGGGGGCTTTTTATCCGCGGTACCTTTATTATCGCGCGGCCTGGGAACTCTTGGTGGCGCGTCCTTTTGGGGGACATGGCTGGGGGACCTTCGGGATCCTGGAACGGGCGTTCAATTCACAGATCACGGGACTGACGGCCTTTGTGCACAATTCGTATCTTCAGGCGTGGGTCGAGGGGGGATTTCTTTGTTTCTTGGGATTTGTTTCCCTGGCGCTCCTTTTTGTCCGGCGTATTCGCGGTCTCTTTGCCTCTTTCACGGGCACAGGGGGGGAGTTCCTCGCTTTGGCCATCGGTTGGGGACTGGCCGCATTCTTCATCGACAATCTTTTCAGTTTCACGTTCATCAAACCCAACATCGCGCTCTATGGATGGGTGATGCTCGCGGTCTTCTTTGCTTTTGACCACAAGCCAGGGACCTCCTTAAGAGAAAAGAAGGGGCTTCCGTTCGGCTCTCTCGGGATCCTGGTCCTTTGCGGTCTGATGGGGGTTGTGTTTGTGAGGCTCTTGGGAGGGTTCTTTTTCTATCACGGCGCAAAATATGGTCCTGACGCACGTATTTACAGCAAGGCGATGCAGGGGTTCTCCCGGGCAGGCCGTTGGGATGTGTGGAGCCCGAATATTTCCAAGGCCGCCGGGGACCTGGCCACGCGCGCCTTTGATATGACCAAGGATCCTGCTTATCTTCGTCAGGCGGAACTTCAGTATCTTGAAGCGCTTCGCCGGTCCCCGTATTCGTACGCCCCCTGTTTTCTCCTGGGTCGTGTTTATCAGATGCTCGGGCAGAACGAGAAATCTTTCGCATTTGCTTTGAGGGCTCGGGAATTGTCTCCCGCGGAGTTCGAGCGGGATATCGAGAGGCTCCGTTCTTACGAGGAGGAACGGCGCAAACGCGAGGAAGCCTCTTCTCCCAATTAAGCCTTGCCATCTCGGGGCGCATTGGTATCATATCGGCTCGAGAAAGACAGCCCTTCATTCTTTTAAAGGACGGATCGTATGCAGACATTTCAGATCATCGGCAAGAAGATCGTTCTTCGGGTACGCCAGCGGATCTGCGAGACAGAGGAGG
Source organism: Elusimicrobiota bacterium (assembly GCA_012514595.1). Lineage (GTDB taxonomy): Bacteria > Omnitrophota > Gorgyraeia > Zapsychrales > Fredricksoniimonadaceae > JAAYZZ01. The sequence continues at coordinate 3,601 of JAAYZZ010000057.1, read as the reverse complement.
AGATCCTCAACAGCAGTCTCTTCCGTGCGATCGTCGAGGCGGCGGTCAAGAAGCTCACGGCGCGGGGATCCATTCTCCTTGATGTGTTCGGGACCCGGACTATCGGGTCGAATGAGATCCATACGCTTATTGAGACGCTCAAGTTCCTCGTGAAGATGCCGGGGGCTCTTGTCCCGAACGTGGTCCCGGGGGCCGAGGTCCTTCTCAAGGATCCGGCGCGGCTCAATGATTTCGTGGAGTATCTTTACAATTTCTGGAGAAGTTTTGACCGTTTTCTGATCGCGGATGGCGAGGAGGGGCGGGATTGGGACAAGCGGCCCTATCGGACTTTCAACAATACGATCGGCCAGCTCACGAACCTGATCCGGAGCATCTATCGCGATATTCAGGAGAACATCACGGGTCAGCATCCGAGGATCTACCGTCAGGTCGCGGCGGGTGCGGAGGTGGCGACCATTGCCGTCCAGCGCGAGATCCCGCTTCCGTCGGAATACGCACGGCTCAGGGATATTCCGGTCATCCGGCAGATCCTCATCGTTCCGCCGCTGATCCTGACCCCGCCGAACAACAAGAGGTCCGGTCGTTTCGGCAGGGTCGACACCAATCCTCTGGAGGGGATGGAGTTCGATCCCAAGGAATGGCTGTGCTATCCGGCCAAGGTCGGGACGCTGGTCATCCTCATTTATTTCCACCATCAGTTGTCGGAGCTGGGACATGCGATGTGCAACCTGTTCCAGCTCGCCGAGGACGAGGACCTTGAGCGCAAGCCCGATGCGGTCTATGCTTATGGTGTGGCCCCGTCGGCCATGGAGAAGTTCGGGGACAATCCCACGGTCTTTTTCGACGATCAGAAGAACGGACTTTTTTCGGCGGCGGTTCCCCTCAAGAATGAGTTCGGGTACTTTGGCTATCTCAAAAAGATGGTCCTGACGCTTCACAATATCATCCTGATGAAGCGCGGGATTCTGCCGTTCCACGGGGCCCTGGTGCGGATCATCCTGAAAGGGAATATCGACAAGACCATCCTCTTTATTGGAGATACTGGGGCCGGAAAGTCCGAGACCCTGGAGGCCCTCCGGGAACTCGGGGAGGAGAACATCCAGGATCTGATCATTATTGCCGATGACATGGGGTCTCTTCAGATCGACAAGAAAGGACAGATCATCGGTTATGGGACCGAGATCGGGGCTTTCCTGCGTCTGGACGATCTCAAGCCCGGATATGCCCTGGGGCAGATCGACCGCGCGATCATCATGAGCGCGAATCAGGTCAATGCCCGGATCATCCTGCCCGTTACGACCTATGAGGAGGTCATCCGGGGGGAGAAGGTCGATTTCATCCTTTATGCGAACAATTACGATGCGGTCGACGACGATCATCCGGTCGTCGAACGGTTCAAGGACGCGGCTTCCGCGCTTGCGGTCTTCCGTGAGGGGACGGCCATGAGCAAGGGGACGACGACCTCCACGGGGCTTGTGCATTCCTATTTTGCCAACGTCTTTGGTCCGGCGCAGTACAAGGACCTGCACGATCCGATCGCGAAGGAATACTTCGAACAGTTCTTTAAGGCCGGGGTCTTTGTCGGACAGATGCGGACCCGCCTGGGGCTTTCCGGATGGGAACAAAAGGGTCCTGATGAGGCCGCACATTCTCTTTTGGAGCTGATGCGTTCCTCCTCTTAACGGATTTCGGAGAGGGGACTGCTCTTGGCGCGGAGAAAGACAGACAGGAGCGGGGCATGAGGTTTTCCGATATCTCAAAGACATTCCAGGCGAGGGTCACGATCCTTCTGGTCGGTCTGATGCTTTTTGTGGCCATTGTCGGGAATCTCTTCGTTTATACTTTCGCGATCGACTCGCAGTTCCAGCAATTGCGCGACAAGGTCCGGATCATTGCCCGCATCGCCGCTCTTCGGGTCGATCCGCGGGAGGTCCTTGGCGTCCCCCGGAATCGTTCCGGGGTGAATGCGGGATCCTATCTTTCGATCGCCAGCAAGCTTGTCCCTATCCAGCAGAACAATCCAGCCATTGATTCCATCTATATTCTCTCTCCGACGGATAAACACGGGGTCTGGGAATTTGTCTTTGACAGTGACCCTCTCGCGCGCCGCGGGCTCGGGATCACATCCTTTCCCGGGGACAAATACAATGCCGCGCGTTTTCCTCAAATGATGAAGGGCCTGGATGGGGCTTCGGCGGACAAGAAGATCGAGCGGGATGAGTGGGGGGATATGCTCTCGGGCTATGCCCCGATCCGGGATGCGGAGGGCAGGACCCTCGCGGTCCTGGGAGTGGACATCAAGGCCGAGGAGGTTTTTGCCGCGCAGGCCGGGATCCGCCGACGGGTCGCCCTGGTCATCGTCGGGGGGCTGGTCCTTGCCCTGCTGTTGGGGTCTTTCTTTTCCCGTCAGATCGTGCGGCCGGTGAGGGAACTTTCCAGGGCCGCGGCCCGGCTGGGCGAGGGGGACCTGGACCATCGGGTCGTCGGAGGGGATTATGGCAGCGAGATCAGCGAGCTGACCGCGACCTTCAATCGCATGGCGGATTGTCTCCAGCAGGCCCAGCACAAGAGCCAGTCCTATTTTTATCGGGTCATTCAGTCCCTGGTCAGGATCGTCGAGGCCAAGGATTATTACACCCGGGGCCATTCGGAGCGCGTCGCCGGGTATGCGGCCCGGATCGCATCGCAGATGGGATTCTCGTCCTCCGAGATCGACGAGCTCAAGTCCGTGGCCGTCCTGCACGATATCGGGAAACTCGGCATCCATGATGATATCCTCAACAAGAAGGACCCGCTCACGGATGAGGAGTGGGAGGTGATCCGCCAGCACCCTGTCCTGGGAGAGGAGATCCTCAAGCCGTTGTGTATCGACGAGAAGATGGTCGCACTTGTCCGCGCGCATCACGAACGTTATGACGGGGCCGGATATCCCGACGGATTGAAGGGGGAGCAGATCAATGTTTTTGCCCAGATCCTGTCTGTCGCGGACGCCTATGATGCCATGACCTCCCAGCGGGCCTATCGTTCGCCCATGACGCGTGAGGAGGCCATGGCGGAGATCCGGCAGGGCCGTTCTTCCCAGTTCCACCCGCGGGTCGTGGATGCCTTTCTGGATGTCCTGCGTGAAGAGTCGATCCGGGCGTGAGGGTGAGCTAAGCCTCGCGAGCGATCTGTTGAATTCTGCAAAAAAGACCGCCTGCCGTTTCCTGCGCCAAATGGGGGCGAGGAATATAAAGTGCTTGAATTTGCAATCACGGAGCACTCCCTCGCAGGCAGCGAGGAAAGGCCATGTCTTACCCTAGGTCCATAGAAATTCCTTTAGAAGGTCAAATCGCTTGCGCGGAGGGTCCTGGGCACGTTTTCGCTTTATCGCGACAGAGGGTTTATTTGTTCCTTGACAGCGGCCGTTCCTGTGGATATCTTATGCACCATGGTGCATAACAGCAAAAGGAGCTGATGTGAGGCCGAAAAAGACGCGATGGGTGAAGTGCCTTCCGGGAGAAAGATGCTTCCGTCCGAAATGCAAAAAGCCGGGAGAACTGGAGGGGGTGACCCTAACGCTCGATGAATTTGAGGCCATCCGCTTGGCTGATCTTGAAGG
>JAAYZZ010000056.1 GCA_012514595.1 Elusimicrobiota bacterium | reverse complement strand
GGTCGCGCTTTTTGTGGATGCCTTCCGCTTTGGCACCTCGGTCCTTTCAGCGGGATGTACGCTCGGGCTCATGACCCTTCCCTTGACCATTACGGCGAGCGAGGAGGCCCTCAAGGCGGTCCCGCGCGCGTATCGCGAGGGGGCGCTCGCCCTGGGGGCGACCAAGTGGCAGGCGATCCGTACGAATGTCCTGCCCTATGCGGTTCCGGGGATGCTGACCGGGGCCATTCTGGGTCTTTCGCGGGCCGCGGGGGAGACGGCGCCGATCCTGTTCACGGGCGCGGCGTTCTTCCTCCCGGATCTCCCGAACTCCATCATGAGCCAGTTCATGGCCCTGCCGTACCATCTTTACATCATGTCTACGCAACATCACGACATCGCCCTGGTCCGGCCGATCGCTTACGGAACGGCCCTGGTCCTTCTGGTCCTGATCTTCCTGGTCAATTTCTCGGCGATCGTTCTGCGCTATCGTCTTCGACAAATGAAGAAGGAATGAACCATGCCCACGATAAAGCCCAAGATCGCGATCAAGGATTTTAATTTCTATTACGGGACGAGCCATGTCCTGAAGAAGATCACCGTGGACTTTCTGCCCCGGCAGGTCACGAGCATCATCGGCCCCTCGGGCTGCGGGAAGTCGACGCTTTTGCGGTGCCTCAACCGGATGAATGACCTGATCCCGGGTGTTCGCGCCGAGGGGGAGATGACGATCGATGGGGAGGAGGTCCTTTCTTCGAATGTCGATGTGGTGACCCTTCGAAAACGTGTCGGGATGGTGTTCCAGAAGCCGAATCCCTTTCCCAAATCCATCTTCGACAATGTCGCCTACGGACTGCGCGTCAACGGCATCAAGGACACGCGCTTCATCGAGAAGAGGGTGGAGGAGAGCCTTAAAGGGAGTGCCCTGTGGGATGAGGTCAAGGACCGTCTCAAGGACAATGCGCTCAATCTTTCCGGCGGGCAGCAGCAGCGGTTGTGTGTGGCGCGGGCGCTTGCGATCGAGCCCGAGATCCTGTTGATGGATGAGCCGGCCTCGGCCTTGGACCCGATCGCCACCGCCAAGATCGAGGAGCTGATCGTCGAGCTCAAGGCGCACTACACCATTGTCATCGTGACCCACAACATGCAGCAGGCGGCGCGCATCTCAGACCACACCGCTTTCCTGATGCAGGGCGAACTGATAGAATACGGGAAGACCGCGGAGATCTTTACCAAGCCGAAGCAGAAGATGACCGAGGACTATATTACGGGACGATTCGGATAATCCAACGGAGGCCTTCATGCAGCGACATTTCGAGAGGGATCTTGAGAATTTTCATGCCAATCTTTTGAAGATGGCGAATCTGACCGAACGCTCGATCAGCGCGGCGATCGAGGCGCTCAAGAACCGTGATGAGAGCAAGGCCGACAAAGCGATCGGCGCGGACCAGAAGATCGATGCCCTGGAGCTCATCATCGAAGAGCAGGGGATCGATCTCTTGGCGCTTCATCAGCCCATGGCGGGGGATCTGCGGATGATCACAACAGGTCTCAAGATCAACGCGGAGCTCGAGAGGATCGCGGACCTGGCGGTCAACATCTGCCAGCGGGTGAAGGAGAGTGTGGGGCTCCCTCTCCTCAAGCCGCTGGTCAACATCCCCGTGCTTGCGGATGTGGCCAAGACCATGGTCCGGGATTCCATCGAAGCCTTTGTGGACCGGGACGAGGAGCTCGCCAAGAAGGTGATCCTGATGGACCAGGAGGCGGATCGTTTGAAGAGCCTGATCTCCGACGAGCTGGTCAATGATTATATGGTGAAGGACGGGACCACGGCCCCGCGGGCCATCCCCCTTCTTCTTGTGGCGCGTCATCTGGAGAGGATCTGTGACCATTCGACCTATATCGCGGAGGATGTGGTTTTCATGATCAATGCCCGCGTCCTCAAGCATCAGAGGGATAAGCTTCTCGAGGAAATGGGGAGAGCCCCACAGGAGTGATCCGGGGCGAGGACCGTTATGCCACAGACCATCCTTGTTGTCGAGGACGACCGCGACATCAGCGAGCTGATCCAATATCACCTCCGGCGGGAGGGGTTTCTGGTCCAGGCTGTCTTGGATGGCATCAGGGCCGTCGAGACCGTGGCCGAAGGGGGGATCGATCTGGTCCTGCTCGATCTGATGATCCCGGGGATGGACGGGCTTCAGGTCTGCCGCTCGCTCAAGCAGCGCCCGAAGTCAGCGGGCATCCCGATCATCATGCTGACCGCCAAGGGAGAGGAGGCGGACATCGTTTCCGGACTCCAGGCCGGGGCGGATGATTACATCCCAAAACCTTTTAGCCCCAAGGTCCTGATGGCCCGGATCCGGGCTGTCCTGAGACGTGCCGATATTTCCGTCGGGAAAGATCCCCTCAGAGAGTGCGGGGACGTGGTCCTGGACCTGCCAAAACGGAAGGCCACCGTCGGGGGCCGCGGGATCCCTCTGACGACGCTCGAGTTCGACATTCTGGAATTCCTCTCCCGGGCGCCGGGGCGCGTCTTTACCCGTGATCAGATCCTCGAGGGGGTCTGGAAAGAGGGCAAGTTCATCATTGACCGGGCGGTGGATGTGCATATCCGAGCGCTTCGAAAGAAGCTGGGGCGTTTTGAGGACCTGATCGGGACGGTCCGGGGCGTGGGGTATCGTCTCAAGGAGATGGAACCGTGAGGCTTGCCGGTCGTCATATCGTTTTTTTCTTTCTGCTTCAATTTCTCTGTCTTCTTTTGGGGTTCTCTGTCCTTCCCCCAGAACCCGTCGGTGCTGTTGTCCTGTCTCTTTTTCTCAGCGTCTTTCTGGCGGGACTTATTTTTCTTCTTGTGCGTGATTACATCCTGAAGCCTGTCCACCGTCTTCTGTTGTCCGTTGACCGGATGATCCGGGGAGAGGCTCCCGATTGGCCGGGGGTGACGCGGCCCGACGAGGTTGGGGCCCTCGCCCGAGGGCTCTCGGACCTGGAGGGGCATGTTGGACGCGTGGTCGCCGAGGCCCTTCGGGAGAGGGACGAGGCGCGCGCGGTCCTCTCGAGCATGGGGGAGGCGGTCCTGGTGATCGGCCGGGACGGCACGCTTCTGCACATGAGCGCCGCGGCGCAAAAGGTCCTGGATCTGCGAACCCCGCAGCCGGTCGGACGGAACTACTGGGAGGCCGTCAGGCACGAGGAGATCAACCGACTGATCCGCCGGGCGTTCGCATCATCCCGCCCTGTGGACGGGGACATCGCGATCTATGCCCCGCAGGAAATGTTCTTCCACGCCCAGGCCTCTCCCGTTTCGGGTCCCGACGGGGAAGTGAAGAGCGTTGTGGCGATCTTTCATGATATTTCGGACATCAAGAAGTTCGAAAGGATGCGCAGCGAGTTCGTGGCCAATGTCTCCCATGAGCTCAAGACACCGCTCACCTCGATCAAGGGATATGTCGAGACGCTCAAAGATGGCGCGGTCGATGACCCGCAGGAAGCCCGTCGCTTCCTCAGCATCATTGAGCGTCAGACAGGTCAGCTGGAGAGCCTGGTCACGGATATCCTGACGTTGTCGGCTATCGAGGCGCGGGATCCTCAAGGGCGAGGGGACGAGGAGGTGGATCTGGGAGGCGTTGTTGCGGAGGTGATCGAGGCCCAGCAAAAGGCGGCCGAGGCCCGGGGGCATCGCCTCGCGCTCCGGCTTCCTCCGGGAGGGGTCCGGATCCGCGGAGACCATCGGGCCCTTGGTCAGGTGTTCACCAACCTTCTTGATAATGCCATCAAATTCACGCCTTGCGGCGGACAGATATCCGTCGATGTCAGGGAGGAGGGGGGGATGGTGCGCGCGGATGTCAGAGACAGCGGCATCGGGATCCCGCCTGAGCACCTACCGCGGATCTTCGAACGTTTTTATCGCGTGGATCGTGCGCGCTCTCGGGAGATGGGCGGTACCGGCCTGGGGCTTGCGATCGTCAAGCATCTCGTGCAGTCGCACGGCGGGCGCGTTGCGGTCGAGAGCGTTCCGGGACAGGGGGCTGTCTTTTCGGTCTTCCTGCCCCGGATGGAACGCTGATCGTTCTTCTCTTGTTCAGGCATTCGGGACGCTCGCCAGTCCTTTGATCTGAAAAGACCGGCGAGTCTAATGAAGCGAGAGTCAAAAGATTATAAGTCGTTGTAACGAACGATGACGATTCCCGCCCCGCCCGACCCTCCTCGAGCCCCGGGAGCTCCGCAGAACCCACCTCCGCCTCCACCGCCCGTATTCGGAACACCGTTGAGAGCCGTTAAGCACGCAGCCGTACGACATCCAGTGTCGCCGTTAGCGCCGCCTCCCAGACCGCCAGTCCCTGGGTTACCTGCACCGCCTGCGCCTCCGCCGGCGAACCAGCCGGCAGGGCTTCCTCCGACATTGACAAACTGGCTGAAATACCGCCCATTGCCACCGCTTTTACTGGTTGCTGCAGCACCCGCACCGCCGCCGCCTCCCAAGGAGTGACCTGCATAGCCTTGCCCTGCAATACCAGAACCTGCTGTGCCAGTGCCGCAAATGTTCTTCCCGCCGCCCGATCCTCCGCTCCCTGCGGACTTGTTAGAATAATAACCGCCTCGCCCGCCCCCGGTGGCCGTGATAGCCCCAAAGGAAGAATTGCCTCCCGGATAAGATGCCTGCCCCGCGGGACCCGCGGCTCCGCCTGCACCGATCGTGATCGTATAAGTGCCGGGATTCAATGTGTAACTGCCGTTATATAATAATCCTCCGGCACCACCGCCGCCTCCGGCATCGGGGCCGCCGCCACCGCCTCCGGCCACGACAAGATATTCGGCGGTGCAGCCTTCGGTGACAACAAGGGACCCGTTCGATGTGAATTTATGGATCTTGGCGCCATTCTCCGTCGTTATCGTGCCGCCTGTCGCAACACATCCTGGAGCGAGCTCCCATTGGGCATACAGAGTGACATTGCTGTCGCTGATTGTAAATGTTTCTCCCTCCGCGTAATCCACCCCTGTGCCATCAGCTGCCGTGTTCCATCCCTGAAAAGCTCCCAAAGATTTCGCAAGGCTCCCTGTATTTCCCGAGACAGTGACAACAGTTCCGGACCGAAGATTGCTTTCGCCAGAGGGGACGGTACCGGCCGTGTGGCCGTTACCATTGTAGGTGACATCATATGTTCCCTGGCAGATGCCGTCAGAGCAGAAATTATCCTGACAATCGGAATCCTGCGTACACGCATCTCCGCTGTTTAACCCGCAAATTCCTTCTGATCCGCAGACTCCGCTCTGACATTGATCGTCGGACGTGCAACTATCCACAACGTTTTCACCACCGCAAATATTATTGGCGCCGCATATTCCTGCTTGGCAGGAGGCACTGACGGTACATCCGTCGACGGCTGTTTCGCCGTTGGAACAGACCCCTAAAACATTGTTGCAATACCCGGATTCACAATCATTGCCGTCTTGACAAGGGGCACCGATCTGTCTGTCCGAGCACAGCGGAGCATCTCCGGTCGAAATACACGTTCCCGACTGGCATTCTGAATCGCTGGCGCACCTGTCCACATTCGATTCGCCATTCGAGCAAATATAATCATATGTGTTGCAATATCCAGATTGGCACGCTGACCCGTCAGAACAACGGTCCACATTGGATTCCCCGTTGGAGCAAACATAATCATAGTTGTTGCAATATCCAGAGTCGCAGTCTCCGCTCCAGCTACAGGGGGCTCCTATTTGCCTGTCGCTGCACACGGGGGGCCACCAGGCCCAGCCACAGGTCCCGGACTGGCATTCTGATCCGTCATTACAATGATCCACATTGGATTCCCCGTTGGAGCAAACCATATCATATGTGTTGCAGTAGCCGGAGTCGCAGTCTCCGCCCCACCCGCAGAAGGACCCTATTTGTCTGTCGCTGCACATGGGAGCCCACCAGGTCCAGACACAGGTCCCGGACTGGCAGTCTGCTCCATCATTACAATAATCCACATTGGACTCCCCGTTGGAGCAAACCATATTATATGTGTCGCAGTACCCGGAGTCGCAGTCTCCGCCCCAGCCACAGGGGGACCCTATTTGCCTGTCGGTGCACATGGGGGCCCACCAGGTCCAGGCACAGGTCCCGGACTGGCAGTCTGACGGGTTATAGCACATATCGACATTGGACTCTCCGTTGGAGCAGACCATATTATATGTGTCGCAGTAGCCGGACTGGCAGTCTGACCCGCTATAGCACGAATCGAGATAGGATTCCCCGTTAGAGCAGACGCCCCACCAGGTGTTGCAGTATCCCGACGCGCACCCGGAATTGTTAAAGCAGTAGGCCTCTCCGGTTATTCCCGTCGTGCAGGCCTGGTTCCAGCTTTCATCGTAACCGCAATATCCCGACTGACAGTCTGCCGATGTGCTGCACCATTCCCCCAGGGCGGCTGAACCCGTCTCCCGACACACAGGAGGCGCGCCTCCGCAGACACCCGAAATGCATTCATCGTTCTCGGTGCACGATTGTCCCAGGGATGTGTAGCAGGCGCCACTCACGCATTCCCCGCTAGCAGCACAGGCATTTCCGCAGGTGCCGCAATGGGCCACATCGGTTTGCAGATCTACCGAAGAACCTGCGCAACAATCGGGCCCTCCCGCATTTCCGCAGGTTCCGCAGTTCTCAACATCGGTCTGAAGGTCTTTACAGATCCCGTCGCAATCGGACAGACCTTCCGGACAGCCGTAGCGACCGCTTTTGATTATTCCGTTTGTCCGGCAAAGATCGTCCCCGGAAGGGTATAGGCTGCCGTCGGCTTCCGGTACCGTGGTCTCTCTTATCCTGTTAAAACCTACGGAACAGATCGCATAAAACGCGCCTGTCTTCAGATACTTATATGTGTCTGTTCCGTTTGACGCGAAAGGGTCAACGAGAGACGATGTGATCAGTTGGGGGGTTGCGCCGGTGAGATCTGTTGTGATGTTCCCGGGAAGCGTATTGTTCTGATTGCGGTAGTAGGACTCGACGGCTGTTTGGAGTGTTTTCAGTTCGTTCCTGGCTCTTGCCGCTTTGGCCTCATCCTGCATGCCCTTGACCTTCGGGCCCACAATGCTTGCCAATATGATAATGACCACCATCGCAGCCAGGAGCTCCAGAATCGCAAATGCGCGAGATTTCATGTCAGCCGACCTTTTTAAGAGAGATCGTGATTGGATAAGAGCTATGATCCATTGCCCTCTTTCTTAACAATTTATTTTAAAGATTATCTTATTCATAACAGATGCCACCAATTTCAACAAACACAATTTTTCTTTCTTCCAATACCATCTTTTCGCTCTTCCTGTCCCAGACGAGGGGCTGATCGTTTTTCTCTCCTTAGGATTGACGCGGCTTCTTCGCGCCCGTAGAATCGATCCATGGCCATCATTTCGACGGAAGCGATCGTCCTCAAGGTCCAGGACCACCGGGAGACCAGCCGGCTCGTGACCTTCTTCACCAAGAATTGCGGCAAGGTCAAGGGGGTCCTCAAGGGGATCCGCAAGGACCCGCGCAAGTTCGGGAGTTCCGTCGATAAACTCTCCGTCAATGACATCGTCTTTTATCAGTACCGCAACACCGATATCCATCTGGTCAGTCAGTGCGACATGAAGGAGTTCTTCCTCTTGATCCGCCAGGACGCGCGCCGGATCACGGCCGCCGAGTACGGGGCCGAGATGCTGGACCGCATCATGCCCGTGGAGGAGAGGGCTTCCGCGATCTATGATCTTTTTCTGGATTATTTGCGGACCCTTGGGGCGGAAAAGGACCTGGGGCGGTTGGTGAGGATGTTCCAGGTCAAGATCCTGTCGCTCTCCGGGTTTCGTCCGCATATCGAGGCGTGCGTGGGGTGCGGTTGCGAGGTCCGGGGGCGGGCACGCTTCAGTCTGGTCCGGGGAGGTCTTGTCTGCAGCCGTTGTGAATTGAGGGACGGGGCCTCGATGCCGGTCTCGCCGGGCACGATCGCGACCCTGCTCCATATCGAGAAGAATCCCTGGAAGGACTGCCAGAAGCTCAAAATGGCTGCAAGTATAAAACAGGAAATGGGGCGTATTCTTAACAATTTTCTTGTTTTTCATCTGGGGAAACATATTAAGTCAGCAAAGTATCTTTCTTGATCCCATAGACTTACGAAAGATATATTTTTTAGAGGAATCCTTTTCACGGCCTCGCCTTCCGGCCTTTTTTATCCCCATAAAACACTTTTATATTTTTTTAGGTGGAGGAGCCTTGATTCGTGTGTCCAGCGAGAGGAAGCGTCTCTTTGGAGAAGAGGGCGAGGCCGATGCCCGTATCGCGAGTGTCATCGATCGTTTTTGGGGATGGGGGAGAAGAGCGCAGCCAATATTTAAGGATGTGTTGTGGGCCGTTACGGTTCGTCAGGCCGGGATCTGGGGAGGTTGTTTCGTCCTCGCTTCACTCGGGCGCGCAATGACGATAATTACTGTCTTTTTCAGTCCTTTTTGATCTGTTTCAAGATATCCCTCGCCAGCACATTCCCGATCCCCTTGATCTTCCCGAGTGATTCCTCGTCGATACGGGCCAGGTCTTTCTGCGTCTTCCACCCGTGGCTGAAGAGGATGCGCGCGCGGATGCGGCCGATCCCTTTCAGCCGGCAGAGATCGAGCAGTTCTTCCCTGATCCCGTAACGCACCCGGTTCTGGAGGTCTCCCAGAAAGAAGGTGAGCTTCTTGAACCGGAAGACCTCGGCGATGGACTGGGCCGCGTAGAGGAGCCACTGGGCGCTCTCGGTGTGGCGGAAGATGTCGCCGGGCCCGATATCAAAGCGTTCGCAGAGGGCCTCTTCCTCTTCCTCCTCCATCCAGCGGGTCAGCATCCAGACCGTTTTGAGGACCGCGAGCGCGGTGTAGTGGTCTCCGAGCATCTCGACATCGTCCGCCGAGAGGACCAGTTCATCCTCGACGCGGGTCGCAAAGTCCTCCAGGTCGTCGGTGTCCTTTTTTCCGACGGAGAGCATCTCGCTGTCCGGGCAGGTGGCGATGAGGTGCAGCAACCCCACCGTCGAGAAGCTCTTGCCGTCCTTCACCTTGTCCATGCCCTTTTTCATGATGAGGGCTGAGATGGGGTCGATGTAAAGCCGGCTGGTGCGGTTGCCGAAGGGCGTGGGGAAATAGCGGAATCCGCTCTTTTCGATGAAGCCCTCGGTGTGGAGAAAATCAAAAATGTTCCCGATCATCTCAATGAGCCCGCCGCCCTGCCTCTGGTAGGCGAGGAAGGTGTGCTGGAGGAATTCGAACATCCCGTTCACATCGTGGACGTAACCCGAGGCGATCGAGGCGAGGATGTGACGCCTCAGCTGCGACTCCTCGGCCATCTGGGAGCAGACATCTTCGGGGGGCGCCAGGATGAACCGGTCAAAGAGCGCGTTCTGGTCCGAGAGGGATTTGGCAATGAGGACCGCCTCTCCGTACTCGTCGTACTGGGGCCGGCCCGCGCGGCCTGCGCATTGTTTGTATTCGGAGGCCGGGATGAAGACAGAGCCCGCGCCGGCCGAATAGCGTTTGCAGTCCCGCACAATGGCCCGTCGGGCCGGGAGGTTCACGCCCGCGGCCAGGGTGGGGGTGCAGGAGATCGTCTTGATGAGACCGGATTTGAAATTCTCCTCGATCAGTTCCCGTTGCTGGGGTCTGAGCCCGGCGTGGTGAAACGCGACCCCGTGCTTCAGGCACTCGGCGAGTTTGGTGCAGATCTTTGTCGCGTGAAGGGAGGGGGCGGCCTCCTTCGCGATGCTGGCGAGCGCCTTTCGTTCTTCGGGTGTCAAAAGCGGGGCGACCCACGCGGAGAGCTCGCGTGCGACCGCCTGGGTGGAGCGCCGCGAATTCACAAAGACCAGGGCCTGGCCTTTTCCGCGGAGCGTGTCGAGGACCAGTTTCTGAACATCTTCCGGGGCCTCTTCCTTGAGGAGGCGGATATCTCCCGAGGCAAAGGTCAGCCGGTTGTTGTAGAACACGCCTTCGTGAAGCGGGATGGGTCGCCAGTCGCTTTTGACGAGTCCCGCCTCGAGCCACCCGGCCATCTCCTTCGCGTTGGCGACCGTGGCGGACAAGGCCAGGACCTGCATGTCGGGATTGAGGAGCCGCATGCGGGTCGCGAGGACCTCGAGCGTCGGTCCGCGGGTCGGGTCTCCCATGACGTGGATCTCGTCGAGGATCAAGAGCGAAAGGCCCTGCATCAGCCATCCGGCCCGCGCCCGCAGGAGCGAGTCCACCTTCTCGGCGGTCGCGATGATGACGTGATAATCCTTGAGGTAGTGGCTGGGAGAGTCCAGGTCGCCGATCGCGAGTCCGATCTTGAGACCGAGGGGCGCGTATTTCTTTGTGAATTCCCGGTACTTTTCACTGGCCAGGGCCTTTAGGGGGGCAATGTAGAGACAGCGACGAGAGGCGAGAGGCGGGAGGTGAGAGGATGAGCTGGGAACCTCTTTAGAAAGAGGGCCCTTCTCGCTTCCTGTTCGTCCCTCGTCCTTCATCTCTTGTCTCTCGTTTGTCAGGAGTTTCTTTAAGATAGCCAGTTCCGCAATGAGGGTTTTTCCCGAGGCGGTAGGTGCGGCCATGAGAAGGTTCTTCCCGTCGAGGACCCCGGCCTGGATGGCCTCGGCCTGGGGCGGGTGCAGGGTTTTGATGCCAGTAGCAGAGAATGACTTTTGGATCTCGGGTGAGAAACTGTATTTTTCGAGGACAGATTGGAGGTCCATGAGGATCGTTGATTTGGGAGATTGCTTCGCCCTCGCGATGCCCGGGCTTGCAACGACGGTGATTTCTATTTCTTAATGAGAAGAAAGAACCGTCGGTCGATTTAAATTTTTACGTTCTTTAACCAGCGCCTATTTGCAAGATACCACTCGACGGTCTTTCGGATCCCCTCCTCGAGCCCCACGCGGGGTTTCCACCCAAGTATTTTTTTTGCCATGTGCACATCGGCCCAGGTGGCCTTGATGTCGGCCTTGTGGAAGGGTTTGTGGATGATCTGTGCCTTCTTGCCCAGGCCTTGTTCGATGAGGGAGATCATCTCGCGGAGCGTGTAGGGGGCGTCCCCTCCGAGGTTGAAGGTCCCAAAGCCGACCCTTTTGAGGGCCTTGATGGTTCCGGCCGCGATGTCATCCACGTAAGTGAAGTCCCGGGACTGTTCTCCGTCGCCAAAGACCTCCATGGGGAGACCCTCGTCGATCTTTTTCATGAAGATAAAGACCGACATGTCGGGGCGTCCGGCCGGGCCGTACACCGTGAAGTAGCGCACCACCGAGATGTCGATCCCGTAAAGGTGATGATAGCTGTAGCAAAGGGCCTCGGCTCCCTTTTTGCTCGCCGCATAAGGGGAGATCGGGGTGTTGACCGCCAGCGTCTCCTTGAAGGGCATCTTCTGTCCCGCGTAGAGAGAGGAGGTCGAGGCGAGAACAAATTTCTTGACGTTGTAAGAGCGCGCCATTTCGAGGAGGTTCAGGGTCCCGATGATGTTCGTCGTGCAGTAGACGTGCGGGTGGCTCATGCTGTAACGCACGCCGGCCCGGGCGGCCAGATTGAGGACCGCTTCAAAATCATATTTCTTGAAAACAGGGGCCAGGCTTTTTATGTCCTCGATGTCCTTTTTGTGGAATGAGAATGCCGGGTATTTCTTGAGGGCCTTGAGGCGGTAGGCCTTGAGGGCCGTGTCGTAGTAGTCGTTCATGTTGTCGAGGCCCACGACCCGGAAGCCCTTCCGAAGGAGGAGTTCCGCTGTCCTGGCCCCGATGAATCCGGCGGCGCCTGTCACAAGATATGTTTTCATAGGCCGCATTGTAGGGGCTTTGGAGGTGTTCGTCAACGGACCTCTCGATTTCCCGCAGGTGAAGACGGGGCCTCCCGTTGACAAAGTCCGGAATATGGCGACAATAAAGGGCGCCCGCGTAGAGGCGCGGAAGAAAATCTTTTTCAATGGAGGATGCATGGATACGCCTTTGGAGATCGTTCTGAAGAATGTGGAGAACAAGACGGAGATCGAGAATGTCATCTATGAGAAGCTCGACAAGCTGGAGCAGTCGTGCGCGCACATTACCAGCTGCCATGTTCTCATCGAGCAGAACCCGACCCATCAAAGCAAGAAGTTCTCCTATCATGTCCGTGTCGATGTCCATGTCCCGCCGCATCACGAGATCGTGGTGAAGCGCGATTCGGGACGCAATACCCATGATCAGTTGCCGGCTGTTGTCCGTCAGGCCTTCATCGCCGCACGCCGGCAGGTCGAGCAGATCGTCGAGCGCCAGAAAAAGAAGGTCAAGGCCCATACGCGCGAGCGCATGATGCCGACGAAACTTCGCAAGGCGATCAGCTCCCAGGAATAACAGGGCTGCATGAATCTGGTTCTTCTGGAGGAGGATTCTTCCGCTTCGACTGTCCGGCTTACGGGCCGTCAGGCCCGGCACATCCTTGAGATCCTCAAGCCCTGCGTCGGGGATACACTGCGCGTGGGGGTTCTGAACGGGAAGGTCGGGACGGCGCGCGTCCTGGAGGTCGATCCGGGCGCGATTCATCTTTCCATCGATCTTTCTGATGACCCTCCGGCGAAGATCCCTGTGACCGTGGCCTGCGCGCTCATGCGACCGCTCGTTCTGAAAAGGGTCCTGCTCACATTGTCCTCCCTGGGGGTTCCGGAGATCCATCTGTTCCATTCCCGGCGGGTTGAGAAGAGTTTCTGGCAGTCTGCGGTCCTTCGGGAGGAGGGGATCCGTTCGGAGATGATCCTTGGCCTGGAGCAGGCCCGGGATACGGTCTTGCCGCGGGTCTTTCTTCACAAACGGTTTAAGCCGTTCACGGAAGATGTCCTGCCGGGACTTCTGGAGGGGTGTCAAGGGATCGTGGCGGATCCCGGCGGGGAAAGGATGCACGGTATAAGGCATACGCCACAAGAAAGAGATTCTTGTGTCCTTATCGTCGGTCCCGAAGGAGGGTTCATCCCCTATGAGCTCGAAGCCTTCGACCGGGCGGGATGCCGGAGGGTCTCGTTGGGAGAGAGGATCCTGCGTGTGGAGACAGCGCTGGTCTCGCTCATCGCCAAGCTGATCTAAAAGAGGAGGGCGGTATGATGTTCGAATGGAATGATTCTTTGAGGATCGGGATCGCAGAGGTCGATGCGCAGCATCGGGCCTTCATCGAATTGGTGAACGGGTTGGCCTTCAGGCTGTCCCGGGAATCCTGCAATGAATGGGCGCTTTATGGCGAGACCATGGCCGGGCTGGAGGAGTATGTGGCCATGCATTTCTCAGCCGAGGAAAGACTGATGTCCCAGGCCCATTATCCGGGGCAGGCCGCGCATCAGGCCCGGCATCAGTTCTTTCGGGAACGGATGGAGGCCCTCAAGACGAAGGGTATTTCCGAAGGCCGGCTGCCGCTGGATGATATCCGTGATTTTCTTTTGTCCTGGGTCATTGATCATGTGATGACCGAAGACAAGACCATGGGTGAATACCTTCTGGAACATCTCAAGGGCAAGGGGCAGGGATGATCGCGCTTTTGCAAAGGGTCAGCCGCGCGCGGGTCCTGGTCGAAGGACAGGTCGTGGGTGAGATCGGCCGGGGGGTTCTGGTTTTTTTGGCGGTTGAGCGGGGCGATGGGGCCGCAAAGGCCGCGGCCCTGGCATCCAAGGTCCGTGCCCTGCGCATGTTCCCTTCCGAGAAAGGGCGGATGGACCTTAATGTCGATCAGGTCGGAGGCGCGATCCTGGTCGTATCCCAGTTCACCTTGGCCGCCAGCTGTCGTGAGGGGAACCGGCCCTCTTTTGATCCCGCCGCCCCGCCCGAGGAGGCCGAGAGGTTGTATGAGGATTTCGTTGCCCAGATCAAGAAAGGGCCCGCCCCTGTTGGGACCGGGAAATTTCGTGCCATGATGGAGGTCGATCTTGTGAACGATGGTCCTGTGACCTTTCTCCTTCAGGCGTAAGCCGGCTATTTCTTTCCTGTTATTTTTCTCCTTTCTGATTGTCACTCCCCAGCTTCGGAGATAATATAAACCCATGATGCGGATCGTTTTTTTATTCTTCTTTCTCGTTTTTTCTTTTACTGTCAGGGCATCGGCCCAGGAGCTTCCCGATGTCGCAGAGAAGGATCGGGGCTATTTTGAGAACAGCATCCGCGATCTGCAGACAGAGAGGGACCTGTTGATTGTCAAGATCGAGGGGCTACAGAAGGGTCTTCTGGAGTGTGATGCCTCTCTCTCCGAACGTGTCCAGCGTTCGATCCGTCCCTTTGAAACGCAGGCGGCCTCCGCCCAGAAGGAGATCAGGGCTCTTCAGTTCGCTCTCGATGAGAAGAGCCGTGTGATGGAACAGCAGCGGGCCTCGCTTGCGATCCTGGAGAGGGAGAGGGAGACGGTGGATGCCGAGCGGACCATGCTTCGGGGTAATTTGCAGTCGGTCTCGGCTGAACTTGACAAGGTGAAGACGGATCGTGATGAGGATGTCCGTCAGGAGCGGAAGAATTGCGATGAAAAGACCCGCGATCTCCAGGCCCGTTTGGCCGCCGAGCAGACCCTGGTGAAGGAAAAGGTCGGGGAGGTCAAGGGGCCTCTGGAGGCGAAACTGACCGACCTCGAGAATAAGCTGAAGGAGAAGGACCGTGATCTTAAAGGACAGATCGCTTCTCTCAAGGCAGAGCTCGACAAGGAAATGAAAGAGCATCAGAAGACCCGACGGGCACTTGAAGACGCCTTGAAGAAGGTGCCGCAGACCGCAACCGCTCCCTGATCTTCCGTGATGATCCGCATGAGAAAGGGTCCGGCATGACTCTCCATCCCTCACGTCGATTTTATCCAGTATTGGCAGGACTTTCCGTTCTGGGGGCGATCCTTTTTTTTGTCTTCTTTTCGTCTCGTGCCCCAGGGGTCGATCAGGAGGGGGCCGTTTATCTTCAGGCCGCGCGGCATTTGGCTCTGGGGCAGGGTCTCGCTATTTTTTCTCTCTCCGGCGACCTCCAGCCTTTTCTAGGGTTTCGGCCTCTCTGGCCTGTTCTGCTGAGCGGGTCCTGGTTCCTGGCCGTCGATGTTCTTGTCTGGGTGAGACTCTTGCAGGCATTATTGCTCGGGGGGAATGTCTTTCTTTTTGGTCTTTTAATGCGCCGGGCGGTCTCCTCGGATCTTTTGGGGTTGTTGGCAGCCGTGGCTTTCTTTTTTCTCCCCGCATCCTTGAACGCCCATT
The DNA here is from genome assembly GCA_012514595.1 of Elusimicrobiota bacterium. Taxonomy (GTDB): domain Bacteria; phylum Omnitrophota; class Gorgyraeia; order Zapsychrales; family Fredricksoniimonadaceae; genus JAAYZZ01. The sequence goes on along the minus strand of JAAYZZ010000056.1, from coordinate 3,792 downwards.
TCTACGCGGGGCCAGGGCCGCTTTTTTTATTCCTGCTTCTGTCGATCGTGTCTCTCATGACGGGAGAAGAGGAGCGTCCGTACTTTTCCGGACTCTTGTTGGGATTGGCGGGGGCGACCTTGCGGATCCCGGGATGGGGGGCCCTTTTGTTCCTTTCCCTGTGGTTTGGCAGAGAGCTTTTGTCCCGCCAAAGAGGCCGGGACCTGGCTTTCTTCCTTCTTTTTTCCTGGCCGCTGGCCCTGATCCTGGAGGTCCGCGACAGGCTTCTTTCGCAGGGACCCTGGTCTGTTCCGTCGGTGGCCGAAGGGACTGAGGTCTTGTTCCTTTCTTCCGTCCTCATGATCGCAGGGTGCGTCATCCTTTTTGACAGGGCGCCGAAGGCCGGGCGCGCGGTTCGGGTCTCCGGGACGGTTCTTCTTTGTGTTGTGCTCCTTGCGGGAGCGGGGAAGGCCTATCTTCTCTCGAGGAGAGGGGCCGGGTTCCGTTCGGATCTCTGGGAGAAGTCCTCCGTCGTGAAAGACCTGAGGTCCCTGGAGGAACGGGTACGTGTCTATTCCGATGATGTTCGGGCGGCTGCCTATCTGACCGGACGTCCGGCAGAGGACCTCGATTTCTCGTTGCGAACAAAAGGGGCCCCTGTGATCGCACAGGACCTGAAGGGTCGGCAGGGGGTCGTGGTCCTTTTTAAGAAGGGGAGGCCCGGTGCCCCGTCGTCCGGGGAACAGTTGAAGGCCTGTTGCGGTCTGGAGCTGGTCCTGGAGGATGAGATCGCGTCTGTTTATATGGACACCAAGCAGGGCCGTAGTCTTCCGGAGGCGGCGTTCTAGTTCCTGGAGAGAAGATATGCGTATCGGGATCGACGGGAGGGAGATCGAGCGGGGGGTCCGCAGTGATACGGGGCGGGCCTTGTATCATTTCCTGACCTATGTGGAGCAGGTCATCAACAATGACCGGATCTTTCTTTTTGTGACGCGGCGTCCGCCGTTTCGGTTCTCCAAGAGGATCGAAGTCAAGGTCGTACGACGTCTGTGGAATTTCTGGTGGGAGCAGATCCAGATCCCGCCGTTGGTGAGCCGGCTGCATCTGGATGTTTTCTATACGACCTGTCCCCGGGTGCCGCTGGCGGCGCCGGCGCTGCGGGTCATGTCTCTGGGAAGTTCCTGCTCCGTCGAGGGACAGATGTCTCGGGGGTCGTGGCTTTATCACGAGACCTATGGCCGCAGATATGCGCGTGAAGCGGAGCGGGTCCTGACCACATCCCAGTTCCTCAAGGATGCGATCATCCGGGACTATCAGATCGACCGGCGCAAGGTGGACACCCTTCCCGAGAGCGTGAGCGAGGGGTATCGTCCTTCTTCCGGCGGGGAGGACGTGGGCCGGTTCCTCGAGGCCCTGGGGATCCGGCGCCCGTATCTCTTGTATGGCGGGGATATCCGCTCCGACAAGAATCTCAAGACGCTTGTTCGGGCTTTTCATGCCGTGAGGGTTCATCACCCCGGGGTCTCGCTGGTGATCGCGGGAGAGAAGACCGCGGAGATCGGGAGTCTTTTTCGGCTGGCGCTCCGGCTGGATCTTCACCGGGAGATATTCTTTCCCGGGGATATCGCGCGCACCGAGGAGCGGCGGCTTCTTTATTCGGGGGCCGAGGCCTTCGTTCTTCCGTCGCTACATGAAGGGTTCGGGCTTCGGGCCTTCGAGGCCATGGCCTGCGGGATCCCGGTCGTCGCGGCCCGTTCCGGGGCCCTCCCGGAGACCATGGGGAACGCGGCGTTCTTGGTCGATGCCACGCAGGACGGTCCGCTCGCGGAGGGGATCCTCAGGGTCCTGGAGGACAGGGACCTGGCCCATGACCTTGTGAACCAGGGCTTCCGTCGGGCGGGAGAGTTATCCGAGGCCCTTGTCGCCAAAAGGACATACGACTATTTTCAAAATCTTCCTCATTGAGGGAAAGGGGACCGCATGGAAGGGATCGTCAGGTTTTTTTGGGGGGGTGTGATGCTGCTGGGTTTCTCGTGTGTGTTGGCCCACGCTGATGTTGTGGGAGCGGGAAAGACCGTGGCCTTCGACTATACGCTGACCGTTAAGGATGCCGAGGTCGAGACGACCAAGGGAAAGGAGCCTCTCGAGTTCCGTTACGGAAAGGGCGAGATCCTTCCCGGACTGGAACAGAAGATGGAGGGGATGGCGGTCGGCGAGACCCGAACGATTGCGGTCCCGGAGGCGTTGGGCTATGGCCCCCGCCGGGGAGATGCCGTGCGGAGCCTTTCGCGGACAGAGCTTCCTGCGGGCTTTGTGCCCCGGGAAGGGGCGGTGCTCAACGTGGAGGATGCCGAAGGAGGGCGATACAGGGGCGTTATCGTCAAGGTCAGCGACGAGGATATTCTCCTGGATTTCAATCCGCCCCTGGCCGGGCAGGACCTTCTTTTTGACGTGACCGTTGTGTCTGTGAAATAGAGAGGTTGGGGATGGATGTCGTGGCAGTCTTTTTCGCGGGTCTTGCGGTCAGCCTGACGCCGTGCGTCTATCCGCTCCTTCCTGTGACCGTGGCTGCGATCGCGGGGGCCAATCCGTCGGGAGAGTTCCGCAACGGATTTTTTCTTTCCCTTGTTTATGTGCTCGGGCTGGCCCTTTCTTATACGTCCCTCGGGATCCTCGCGTCCCTAACGGGAAAGGTCTTTGGGGCCTTTCAGAACAGTATGGCCGCGCTTTTTGTTGTTGGGAGCAGCTTCTTTCTTTTTTCGCTCATGATGTTCGATCTGGTCAGGGTCCCTGCGATCTCGGGGCCCCGGCCCTGGCGGGGGCGGGGGGCGCTGGCCCTCTTGGGGATGGGACTTGTGGCCGGTCTTGTCGTGGGACCCTGTACCGCGCCTGTCCTGGGGGGACTTTTGCTTCACATCGCCTCGCGCAAGAATGTCCTCTTCGGCGGGGGGCTGCTTTTTGTTTTCTCTCTCGGCATGGGGATGCTGCCGCTTTTGGCCGGGACGTTCAGCGGATTCCTGTCCGGCCTGCCGAAGCCAGGGCCCTGGATGACGCAGGTCAAGAGAGGGATCGGGATCTTTTTCTTCCTGGCGGCCGTGTATTATTTCTTGAGAGCGTTCCAAATTCTCTAAAAAGGAGTTCTTATGACATCTTGGAAGCGTTGGATGATGGTCGTCGTGGCCGGAGGGCTGCTCATCTCCTGCGCGCGGGCCGGGATCTTTGATCATCCCCTGATGGGAAAGAAGGCGCCCGATGTGACGGTGTTCTCCATGCAGGGACAGGAGGTCTCTTTGGGAAGCGTGGTTCAAGGCAAAAAGGCGATCCTTTTTTTCTGGGCCACATGGTGTCCGCATTGCCGCGGTCAGTTGACGCGCCTCAAGGCCGCACAGGGCGGTCTCAAGGATGCGGGGGTCGCTCTTGTTCTTGTCGATATCGCGGAGCCGAAAAGGGATGTGGAGAGGTTCCTGGCCCAAAAAGGATTTGATTTTGAGATCCTGCTGGACCGGGAGGGAGAGGCGGCCGAGGAATATCGAATCTCCGGGGTCCCCTCCTTTGTCTTTGTGGCAGCGGATGGCAAGGTCCGGGAAGTCCTCCACGAGCTCCCCGGTGATTATCTGGAGATCCTGAAATAATTTTTGTTCAAGGCTTGACGGCCCACACATCCGTGTGGTACAAGAAGACATGGAAAAAACCGAGCTGACCGACAAGCAGAGAGAGGTCCTCAAGTTCATCTACGAGGCCATCCGCTTCAAGAACATCGCCCCCACGATCCGGGAGATCGGCGAGCATTTCGGATTTTCTTCCACCGGGACG
>JAAYZZ010000055.1 GCA_012514595.1 Elusimicrobiota bacterium | reverse complement strand
GCGGGCAGGACCATTGGGCGATGTTCACGGACAACCCCAGAGCGCTCAAGGTCTTTCTCATCGCCCTGGCGGCCGTTGTCGGTTTGACCTTTGCTCCGGCGGCCATCCCTGCGGCAGCCTCGGCCGCGGTCCACTGGCTTCTGTACGGCGTCATGTTCGAGAGCATCCGCCGGGGTGCCTTCTCGAATATCTGGCATGCGACAAAGTTCACCTTCAAGGAGATCGGGCGGTATCTCCGCGATGTGTACCAGGAACGAAAGAACCGGAAGGCTTTCCCGAACAATCAAAATCAGCCGCCGGCGGCGTTGCCTCCGGGGGGCGGGAATGCGCCCGCGGCTCCTGTTATTCCTGCGGCGAATCCTGCGCCGGTTGCTCCTGGAGTCCCGGCGGGGACAGCGGCGCCTGTTGCCCTTGCGACCTTGGCCGTCCTTGCGGGCCCTGCGGCCCCCTCGACATTGGATGTTCCTACTCCGGCTCCTGCGGCCCTGATCCAGAAGGCGGAGGCCCAGGTCGCGGAGGCGGAGGTTCTGGAGCGTGAGGCGGTCCGGGAGGAACAGAAGGCGGAAGCCGAAGGGGCGAAGGAGCAGAGTCTTCGCGAAACAGAGCAAAAGCTCGAGGAGGAATTGGCCGTTGCTGAAGAACAGGCGGCGGTTCCGCCCGATCAGATCCCTGCGCAGACGCGTTCTCCGGAATCCCTTATGACAGCTCCGCAACCGGTCTCGGACGAGGTTCTGGCCCAGAGGGCGGAAGAGGAGGTGTCCCGTGTCCGGGAGGTCGTGACCAAACAGGAGACCAAGCTGGCACAGCTTGTTGCGGAGAAACAGAAGCTGGAGGACATCCGCCGGGCGGTCCCGGAGGTGGCGAAGACCAAGGAGTGGAAAGACGCGTATCGCCGGGTCTCGACCCATATCGGGATCATGGAAAAAAGAAGCCTTCCTCGCATCCGCAGGATCGCGGGAGAGGATCCCGTGGCAGCTGTGGCGGCGCTTCATCAGAGGATCGAGGATCTGCGTACGCAGATGAAGGGGTCCCAGGGCCGTCAAAAGGCCCAGGCCCGGCAGGAACTGGCAGAGGCGCGTAAGGATCTGTCCTTTGTGATGCGTTCCGCACATGCGGTGAATCTCGAGGAGATCTCTTTTGTGGTCGATGCGGTGACGAGCGTGACACCGGAAGATATCGGGCGCCTGGATGATCCCAACGTCGCGGAGGGCCTGGCCGTTTCTTCTGAAGGGGCGGCCCGCGGGATCCGATTCCTGGCGGGTCTCAAGAGAACCCAGCGGCTGGCCGCGATCAAGGCGGCGATCGCCCAGATCAAGGTCGAGAACGCGATCCTCAAAGGACTGGTCGCGGCCAAGAGGGCCGGGCGTCCTGTCGAGGCCCTCACGCAGGCTTGGGACGCAGCGGCTGCAAGCATTCCGGACAATGTGGGCGGTATCCGTTTCCGCGAGGAGGATCTTATGATCCGCATTCGCGTGGACGGGGAGGGGCTGCCGCTTCCCGTGCGTTTCCAGGATCCCGCGCTTTTGGACATCCAGGGACTCGTCCCGGTCATCCGTTCGGTCCGTCCCCTGGGGCCGGACCTGATGCCCGAGATCTTTCATGCCTTGCAGGATCCCTATTCCCTGAACTGAAAACCCTTCGTCCTTTTGGTTTTTTCTTAAAGATATCAAAGAGAAAGTATTTGCCAAAAATACTATTCTCTTTTACATTGAGCCTCAAAGACCAAGTCCTCCCACAATTTTCATTCCTGAAAGGACCGCGTAATGAAGAATCTTCGCTTGGAACGTTGCGGGATCACCCAGTACGACGAGATTTTTTATAACTTGTCTTATGATGAGCTTTTTCGCCATGAGACCGATGCCGCTCTTCCCGATAGTGAGCGGGGGGTCGTGGCCTCCTCCGGTGCCGTTGCTGTTGACACGGGGAAATTCACAGGGCGTTCTCCGAAGGACAAGTATGTGGTCAATGAAGAGACCTCGCGCGACAAGATCTGGTGGGGGATCGGTCCTGTGGCGCCCACCACGAACAATTCCGACAATCAGCAGATCTCGGAAGAGACCTGGTATTATCTGAAAGACCTCTGCCTCAAGCGTCTCAACGGACGCAAGCTTTATGTGGTTGACGGTTTCTGCGGGACCAATGAGGATTCCCGGATGCGGATCCGCCTGGTCACGGAGATCGCCTGGAAGGCCCATTTCTTCAAGAATATGTTCATCCGTCCCACGGCCAAGGAGCTGGAGGGCTTTGTTCCCGACTGGACGATCCTGGATGCCTGCAAGATCACCTGCCCCGAACCCCAGCGTCACAATTTGAGGACGCCGGTCTTTGTGGCCTTCAACATGATGGAGCGTATGACCCTCATCGGCGGGACCTGGTACGGCGGGGAGATCAAGAAGGGGATCTTTTCGGTCATGAACTATTTTCTGCCCCTCAAGGGAATGGGGTCGTTCCACTGCTCCGCCAATATGGGCAGAGACGGGGATACGGCGCTCTTTTTCGGGCTCTCGGGAACAGGCAAGACCACGCTTTCGACGGACCCCAAGCGTCTTTTGATCGGCGACGACGAGCATGGATGGGACCACGACGGGATCTTCAATCTGGAGGGCGGGTGCTATGCCAAATGCATCAAGCTTTCTCCGGAGAAAGAGCCGGATATCTTCAAGGCGATCCGCCGCAACGCGCTTCTTGAGAACGTGGTCATGGATGCCAAGGGTGTTGTGGATTATTCCTGTGACAAGAAGACGGAGAACACGCGGGCCTCGTATCCGATCGATCATATTGAGAGAATCGTCCGTCCGGTCTCGCGCGGGGGGCATCCTTCTCGGATCATCTTCCTTACCTGCGATGCGTACGGGGTCCTTCCTCCCGTCGCCAAACTGACCCAGGACCAGGCGATGTATCATTTCTTGAGCGGGTATACGGCCAAGGTGGCCGGGACCGAGCTGGGGATCACGGAGCCCAAGGCCACATTCTCGACGTGTTTTGGCCAGGCCTTTCTGTTCCTGCATCCGACGCGCTACGCGAATATCCTGGGGCGCAAGATGGAAGAGCACGGATCGCAGGCCTATCTGGTCAATACCGGATGGATCCGCGGCAAGTATGGGGAGGGGGAGCGCATGGACCTTGCCTCGACGCGCAGGATCATTGACGCGATCCTCGACGGAACGCTCGACGAGGCCAGTTTCGAGACGATGCCGATCTTCAATTTGCAGGTTCCGCGCGAGATCCCGGGTGTCGACAGCGGGATCCTCAATCCGCGCAATGTCTGGAAGGACAAGGCCGACTACGACAAGACATGCCGGAAGCTGGCCGGGATGTTCATGGCGCATTTCAACAACTTCACGGATACCGAGAAGGGCCGGGCCCTTGTGGCGGCCGGTCCTCAACTTGATGCCGAAGCGGATGCCGCGTATTCCTCGGAGGCTTAAGTATTGAAGTGCTGATCCCCGGGGAGTGGAGAGGATTTTTCCTCGTCTCCTCGGGACATTTTTTTCTTGCCCCAGAGGCGTCAGGGATCGAGGAGGCATGGTGCCATCCCCAACGACACAGAAGACAAAAGGATATCAATTCGGCACGTTCCAGGGTGTCTTTACGCCCAACATCCTGACGATCCTCGGTGTCATCATGTATCTGAGGTTCGGATGGGTCCTGGGACAGGTCGGGCTTCCTCAGACGCTTTTTATTGTCACACTCTCGACAGCGATCACGTTCCTCACGGCCCTTTCGATCTCCCAGATGGCGACCAATGCCCGCATGGGGGTGGGAGGAGCGTACCATATCATTTCGCGGTCCCTGGGACCCCAGGCCGGGGCCGCGATCGGGATCCCGCTTTTTCTGGCCCAGGCCCTGAGCATTGCTTTTTATACGGCCGGGTTCGCGGAATCGCTGGGCATGATGTTCCCTGAGTATCCGGTGAGGACTCTTGGCGTCATCGCCCTGGGCGGGATCACGCTCATTGCGTATTTTTCGGCGGATATCGCCCTCAAGGTCCAGTATGTGATCATGGCCGCGATCGCGCTCTCTCTGGTCTCGTTCTTTCTGGGGAGCCCGGCGGATGTCCCGGTGGCCGCGGACAGTTCTTTCCTGCGCCTGCCGTTCTGGGCGGTCTTCGCCGTGTTCTTCCCCGCGGTCACGGGGATCCTGTCGGGACTTTCTTTGTCGGGGGACCTCAAGGACCCGGCCCGTTCCATTCCCCGGGGGACCATCGGCGCGGTCCTGATCAGTTATGTGATTTACATGTCGATCCCTCTCTTTTTGACCGGTCTAGGCCTCTCCCCGTCGACTCTCATTGAGGATGCCTTCGTGATGCAGAAGGTCGCGCGTTGGGATATTCTGGTCATGGCCGGTTTGTGGGGGGCGACCCTTTCGAGTGCGGTGGGGTCGATTCTTGGCGCCCCCCGCACGCTTCAGGCCTTGGCGCGCGATCATGTCGTCCCGAAATTCCTGAGCCGTGGATACGGCTCCAAGAACGAACCCCATTTGGCACTCTTCCTTTCCGCGCTCATCGGATTGAGCGGGATCCTCGCCGGGAGCCTGGATTCGATCGCGACCCTCTTGACCATGTTCTTCCTGACGACCTACGGGCTTCTCAATCTTTCCGCAGCCGTCGAGGGAATGATCCAGAATCCGTCGTGG
>JAAYZZ010000054.1 GCA_012514595.1 Elusimicrobiota bacterium | reverse complement strand
GTCCTGGTCCTCGCCGACGGCGAGACGCCCAAGTCCTTCATCGACCAGGTCCTCGACCGCGTGCGCGGCGAGACCGTGGACGGCCAGATCGACTTCACGCGGCCCATCCAGAAGACGGTCCTGGTCAAGGGCGCGCCGACCGCCGGCTATCTTAAGCGGACGAAGGACAATCAGACGGCCTTCTACCGCCGGATCTTCATGAACGATATTCTGGACTTCATCACCACGACCGAGGTCGATTGGGTCACTGCCTGGGCCAACCGCAAGGGGGTTCCGGACAAGATCCGTCAGGACCTTCTCAGGGTCGCGGAAGAGCTCCGTCGGGATGCCCTGATCTTCCGTCATCAGGCGATCCAAGGCGAGACCGTGGCCTCTGACGAGCTGATTCAGACGACCCTGAACCACATGCTCCTTTCCCTGAAGGCGCGTCTGGAGCCCCTGATGAAGGAGCTCCCGAAGGAAACAGGAGACCTGTCGCGTGAGATCGATGCCCTCGTCATGAAAGTGGACAAGGTCACCTTCACCTTCGCGGACCGTCATCCGACGAGCGTGGATGTGCCCCTGATCGACGTGAAAGGACCCGTGGAACTCGCCAGGGCGCTCTCCAGGAACATCACGCGGGAGGATGTGCCGGAGCGCGTGTCCGGGTTCGCTCCCGAGATGATGCTCGCGGTCCGAAAGACATCGGCCCCCGCTGTGGAGGGTACCGACAAGGTCGATGTGGTGGAAAAGATCTCCCTCAACCAGGCCGGGTTTGAGGGCCAGGAGGCGATCCAGGCCGTTTACAACACCTCATCAAAGAAGGTCCGCTACGCGCACAGGCTCAAGATCGGCGATACGGAAGTTCCCCTCGGTTCCGTCGAGATCGCGTCGGGTGAGGCCTATGACGCCAAAAATAGCGTGATCCGTCCCGTGAAAAAGGACGGCGAAGGGAATTTTGTGGCCGAGGGCAGCGTCTTTGCGATCGAGGGAGAACCTCTGGCCGTTGTCGTCCTCAACGGAGAAAAGACCGAGCGTCTTCCCGTGACGGGGCAGATGGCCCGTTCCGAAAAACCGCGGGTGGTCAGGGTCAATCAGACCGACCTTCCTGTGGTGCGTCAGGCGCGCCTCAAGGATGGCCGTGTCGACGGGCGGATCGAGGTCCGCGTGGCCGAGGATATCGAAGTGGAAGGGTTCGGGATCAAGAAGGACGACATGGTCTTTGAGCAGCGCTCTGTCCAGGGACTTCCGCTTGAGATGGAGCAGATCCTTGTTCTCGACGGGAAGGACCGTGGTCTTGTCCGCGCGGCCTGGGTCCGGTTCGATCAGGACAGGCCGTTCCTGGCGCTGGAGAAGACCGGGGATCGTTTTGCGGTCCCGGAAGATGTGGTGACCCAGAAGGCCATTGAAGCGGATGCCCTTGTCGGGATCCTGACCGGATATGAGGTGGCGGATGAGGAGGGCGTTTCGTTCCTGCGCCTGCCGCTCAAGAGCGAGGACATGCTGGACGGTGCTCGTCGTCCAACGAAGCGGGTCCTGCGGCTGGCGGGAGAACTCCTGAGCCTTCTCGACAACAGGGAACTGTACGAACTTCCGGGCGATGGGTCTGTGCATTTCCGCGCCCTGGAGAAGATCTTCCGCGGCGGGCGGGCGCAAAATTCCGGAGAAATGGAAGAGGCGGCAGCGCATGCCGTGGCCCTGATCTTGGAGAAGGCGGGTGTTGGAAATGCCCGGGACCTGAACGAGGGGCGCAAGCGGCGTGTTCTTGCGGTCTATCGTCAAGCCGACAGGAAATTCGCCGCTCTGCCGAAAGACAAGGGTCCGGAGGGTCTTCCGCCCGAGGACAGGGGACCGTTGGCCTTGCCGCCGTCGCCGCCGATGCCCGTTATGCCGAACACAACACAGGTTCCGCCGCCGCCGGCTCCTCCGGCACCGCCTGCGCCGCCGGTTTCGGGCGCGACCGGTGGGACTTCTGGCGGGATGGCCTATTCCTTTGCGCCTATTGGCCTCTTCGCAGGCGGCGGGAGTCTGCCTCCGGCGGTTACGATCGCCCTGGTCTTTGGTCTCACTCTCTTCCTTCTGGACAGGACGGGTGTGCTCAGATTTGATTCGATCATTCAGTACGCGAAAAAGCTTTTGAGATCCATGTTCGGTGACGGAGGCCGTAAGGCCGGCACCCTCCTCTCTCCCAGAGGAG
>JAAYZZ010000053.1 GCA_012514595.1 Elusimicrobiota bacterium | reverse complement strand
GCCTCGGCGAGGATATGCCCCTCCATCGCGGCCTCAAGCTCCCCTCTCTTCACGCCGGGCCGCAAGCCCAATCCTTCATCCAGGGCATAGAGCCTGAAAAAATACCGGTGGACCCCGCGCGGCGGACAAGGCCCTCCCCAGTCCATGCGGCCGAAGTCGTTCCATCCCTGGATGCCCGGGACCGTCTGGCGGGGAATGACGCGCGTGGCCGGATCGATATTGAACACGACCCAATGAGTCCACGTCCCGACAGGAGCGTCGGGATCATCCACGACCAGGGCCAGGGACTTGGCCCCTTGCGGGACCCCCTCGATCCTGATCTCCGGCGAGATATCCGCACCCTGACAGGTGAACTGGGCCGGAATATCCCCCTCGTGCGTAAAATCAGGACTTGAGATCTTCATCATCCCCTCCCCGCGGGCCGCAAACCCGCCTGTACCTGCGATCAGGATCAAAAATAGAGAAGACAGGACCTTCCTCATAGCTTCTCTCCCCTGGGAAGAATCACCTTCTCGACGGCCTCGGCCGTCACCCACCCGACCTTCCCATCTCTCCTTTGGACCTTGACCCATCTGTCCTCCCGACGGCGAAGAAAGACCTCCTCCCCTTCCCGTAAAGAAAAGTGAACGGTCGCATGGTCAAAGGGCTCGAAACGCGCCTCGCCAGGAAGGACCACGACCGCATGACGCAGATCGCGGCCCATGCTCGTCAAAAGAACGCCAAGAAAATAGGCCCAGAGGATCCCAAAAACAACACCCCCCAGAATCACACGCTTGCGTGGCAGACGGACAAACCACCCCCACAAAAAGAAACTGGTCAGGACAACGAACGCCAAAAACACGATCCCGCGGACCTCGGACAGGGAGAGCCTCTTGAGGACAAAGATCCTCCGCCAGAAAGAAGGCCCGACCTGGAGACTTCCCACGCCCACAAAGTCCCGGGCAAAAGACAGGTTCGCATGGATATCAGCGTCCCGCGGCGCGAGTCGTCCGGCCCGCAGATAAGAGAGAATAGCCCGCCCGACGGAACCGGTCTTGAATAGGCGTTCCCCAGATTGTAATAGACCGCGGCGCTCCCGACCCCCTCCCGAAGGATCTCCTCTCCCGCATCGATCGCGGCCTTGAAATCCCCGTTGCGGTAGGACTCGACAGCCGTTGCAAAGAGACGATCCACCTTATAGGAATTTCCGGCCTGCGCCTCTGAGCCCCACCCGAGGAACAGGACAAAAAAAACGATCAGAATGACCCGCCACTGCAACATCAGACACCCTTCCGTTCCATGGTCGTGATAAGCGTTCGTGCCGCCTCCCGATCTGCGACCATCTTCTCAAGGGAAACATCCTCCCCGGCGAAGCGCACCCGTTCCGCCGTGCCCCACAGGTCTTGAAGCCTCTCCGCTGTCCCGTCGGAGTGACGCGCCGCTCCGAGCATGTCCAGGATCCTTTCGACCTCGACCTGCCCAGGAGAGAGGGCGAACCGGGCTTCCAGATACTCGCGGAGGACCCGTGTCAGGTCATCGTAGAAGGTCCGAGGGTCCGAGGGCTCAACTCCCTTGAGGGCCCGAAGCGCCTCTTGAAAGGCCCGGGATCGACGGAAGAGGCCCGGCGCCTCTGTCCGTTTTCTGCGATAAAGAAGATATCCAACGGCCGCGCCCCAGAGATTCAAATAAAGAAAGATCAAGAGATAAAAACCAAGACCTCCGAACCCCCCGTTCCGGATCCTGACCCATCGCCCCGGACGTTCCTTGATGAAAACCAGATCCCTTCCCAGGTCCTCGTGGACCACTCCTCCGGTCCCTTCCTGGAACTCCACAGCCCTGAATCCCTGGCCCGGGTCCTGCGGATCGATCTCCAACTGGAATGGTCCGCGGGTCAGGGTGACATATTTCTCTGTCAAAATATCAAAATACGAGAACCGGACCAGGGGGAATTCCACCCCTCCCTCCTTCAGAGGGATCACGACCTGTTCAAAGGTCTTTTTGCCATCTTCCT
>JAAYZZ010000052.1 GCA_012514595.1 Elusimicrobiota bacterium | reverse complement strand
TGTCCTGCATCCAACGCCAACAAGGGAACTCCGCCCCAGACATACTTTTACATGATGGCCAAGGTTTTCGATATCACCGGAGCCTTTCCTGTGGAGGTCTTTCCCGGCACTTCGGGAAAAGAGATCATTTCCCAAAGCTCGTTCACGAATGCCTTCTCCATCTACTTCTCGACACTTGTTGATAAAAATAACAGGGGAGAGCCCTTCCTCAGACAAGGAAGGAAATACCGGATCGAGCTTTTCTGGTTCATCCCCTCTCTGGACGACTATTGCCTGAGCGTCAAAGTTCATTCCGGAGCCTTGAGCGTCATCCGACTCCGAAACTGATCTGAAAAAAGGAGGCCTTATGAAAAACCGAGATTTCCCCCTCATCGCAGCAGTTCTTTTCCTGTTCCTCTGGACAGGAGCGGGATCCGCAGGGGCCGCAGATGCCGGTGTTACGATAGCGACAGAGACCGCCCCCGCCGTCTTTGTCAGCAGTCCTTCGACGACCGCTGCCTCGGTTGAGGCTTATCGTTACCCCGTTTTCGGAGAGAGTTCTTCCGATAACGAGGCCTGTGCAGAAAAGCTTCGCACGGAATACAGCCTCGCTCCCATCTCTGCCGAGAGGGGCGGGTTCTTTTCTGTCCCCGGGGTCTCTCTGGAGATCTCCCGAAAGAAGGATGACACGATCAATTACGGGACAGACTCGAGTCTTCTCATCACGTGGATCATCCGCGTTGAGGGAGAGGCGTCTCCTATTAATCCTTTTCCTACTCTTTGCTCTCCCTGGCATGGGAGCATCCTCCAATCCTTTCCTGCGGGGAAGGTCACGACGCGTATCGACATCAATGGCAAGAAAGTCCCGATCACGGCGGAGATGACCCTGCCGGATGCGGGGATGGTCAATCAGATCACGATCTCGGACCCCACGATCACGGGCAGCTATGTTCTGACACCCGATTTCTTCAGCTCCGGAAGACTGCCGGATAAAATTGTGATCACGATGGAATGGCAGAACGACACCAGCATGAAAGCGGTGAGCCGCTCCGGATTCCGAGAGATCAAGGCCATGGTGATCCCTAAAACCAGTTTGAGGGAATAGCCCTTGAAGAGACCTGACGCAACGCATATATCAGGATTCACCCTGATCGAGATCATGATCGCGATCATTCTTTTCCTCGGCACATTCCTGGCCTTTAACAGGATCATCGCCGGGATCGCGGTCAAGGGAGCGGACCAGGAGAAAATGGCAGATGCCATGAACCTGGCCTCCGGCATCCTGGAGAAGGCGATGACGGCCTCCTTCTCGGACCTGGAGGCCAGGGGGAACAGCTGGACGCAGACCGAGGATGGCTGCCGCACGACGGGACAAAGGAAAGTCATGACCGGATCCTCGGGGCGTGACGACATCCCTTATTTTCTCCTGGAGGTGGTCTGCCCCTACCAGGGGACAGCCCCGGGCCATATCGCGGTGTCGGGGGTGATCCCCTATCCCCATATCCGCGTGGTCTCGGTGACCCTTCCTCCCGGGACAACGGCCACGGCCTCGACATCGACGGAAGAGGTCGTATCCCTGGATGTCAACGTCGAGGTTCGGTCCACTCTCCTTATTTTTTATAATATTGCCATGGTGTCGCAGGGGGCCGAACCAACAGATCTTCTCTTTACATCCGCCTTTGTGAACGGATCCTCGCGGGGCCTGACGACCGGGACGCCGATCATGACCCAGCCCTCGATCAACAACGTCGTGACCGCCCCCGTGGCCAAGGGCTCGCATCGTATCGATGTGCGATGGAGAAAGGAAAAGCCGACGGGGACCGTGGAACTTCGCAAGGCGACGATGAACGTTCTGATCGTGGAGGCGAACTCATGAGGACCGGATACCGCGGCTTCACACTTCTGGAGATCCTGATCGCGATCGTGCTCATGATCTTCTCCATGTCCGCCATCGGCATGGCCGCGGTTGTTTGTGCCCGTCAGGCCCGGGCTTTCCGCTCCCGGTCTGACGCGAACCTCCAGATCAATTACGCCCTCGAGGATATCCGGCTTCGCCTTGTGAGCGCCGTGTCCGTTGACCCGGATACACAACGGAACGCCCTTTTCGGCGGGAATCCGATCCCCACCTTTTGCGTGATGGGGGAGAAGAACATGTATGATATCGACCCGAACAATACCGCCACAAAGACGCGCTATTGTTATGGTCTTCGCAAGGATCTCTTGGGGGGTGACGACGATGACATTACGCAGGAAGATCTTCTGCGTTCTTCCGACGGAGGGTCTGAGGTCCTCATCGAAGGCGCCTTACGGCCGCAGATCTCTTTCTCCCATAAGCCTGGAGATCCTCCGAACATGCTGACGGTAACACTGGGAACAGAGCCGGCCTTTACCCCTGCGGGCCTCTCTAAAGAAATAAGAAAAGTCCAGGGGGTCAGATTCTGGTTCATTAATATCATATGATCTACTTTGTACTTATAAACGTTTTTATCATCGCGGTCCTGGTCGGGGGGTTGTCCTCGACGGTCCCGAACTCCTGGGCCATGCTGCGGCGCGACGTCATGGCCCGCGGGAACTATTACCAGAACTACCGGACCATGGAAGAGGCCCAGCTGGCTGTCCGCTCCGGCCGCCTGAAATCCGCCAAGGATGAATTGGCGGTCAATGACGCTGCGGCTGCGGACAATTCGGACTGCCTTGTGATCCTGGGAGAGGACTGCACAAAGGTCGTCGGGACCGTGGGCTACAGTCCCACAACCAAACAACTTTCGATCTCGATCAGCGAGAATCATGAAAAAAGAAGCGCGGGAGGGGAATCATGAGGGGACAGCGTCCAAAGGCCTTCACTTTGATTGAGATCGTCATCGTCATCGTGGTCATCGGGATCCTGGCCACCCTGGCCGGGGTCGTCTATTCAGGAATGCTGGAGAAGGGGGCGGCCGAGGAGGCCAAGATGGGAATCTCCGCGATCCTTTCTGCGGAGGAGATCTACCGGATCAATTCCGGGAACTATCTGGAGGCGGATTCGAACGGAACCCTCAACACCGATCTTCAGTTGTCCCTTCAGACGGACAGCGCGCGCAAATGGAACTACTCGACAACAGCCTCCTCAGCGGTTCCGCCCCGGGTCTGCGTGCAGGCCGCCCGTGTCGGGAAGACTTGTGTCTGGACCCAGTGTTCCGACCAGGATGACCCGTCGTCCAGCAACTGCCCGTAAAGGGAGATCAGGTCCTTTTTTGGACCAGGGAGAGGACGTCGTTCGCGGCAAAGGGCTGGATGATGTAGCCGTCCGCCCCTTCCCGGACAGCCTCGACGGCAAGCTCTTCAAAGCGGCGCTCCGCGACCGCGATAACGGTCACATCCTTGGATCTCTTCACGATCTCCTGCACGGCCTTA
>JAAYZZ010000051.1 GCA_012514595.1 Elusimicrobiota bacterium | reverse complement strand
CTGGGTGATCCTGCGCCGGTCCACCTCGAGCTTCGTTTCCCCGGGACCGCTGGTCCCGATCCCGCCGCCCAGACGCGAGAGTTCCTCGTAGTGCCCGGCCAGACGCGGCAGACGATACTGAAGCTGCGCCAGCTCGACCTGGAGTTTTCCCTCCAGAGACGTGGCCCGGCGGGCAAAAATGTCGAGGATCAGATGCGTCCGGTCCAGGACCTTGACCTTGAGCTCCTCCTCGAGATTGCGCTGCTGGGACCCTTTAAGTTCTGTACTGAAGATCACAGTGTCGGCCGAAAGATCCTCGCGCAAGGCCTGGATCTCGGAGAGCTTTCCCTTGTGGATGAGCATGGCCGGTGACGGCGGGTGCGCCGGGCAGATGATCTTTCCCACGACATCGGCGTCGCAGGCCCGGACGAGCTCTTCCATCTCGGATGCGATATCCGAGACGGGCCACCCGCCCTTTTTCTTGAAATCCACGACCGCGATCAGGACCTTTTCTTTCATCATATTATTCCTGCTTCCTTGAGGATCCTTTCGGACGTCTCGGCGGACGCTTCCCCTCCATCGATCATAATGCGCGACAATGTCCGGTCCCGACGGAACCATGTGAGCTGCCGCTTGATATACCGTCGAGTATTTTGTTTCATGAGCGCCTTGGCCTCTTCCATCGTCACGGAGCCCTCGCAAAAGGCCCGGAGCTCGGGAACGCCGATGATCCGTCCGGCACTCGCCGAAAGCTTCTTCCCAAAGAGCGCACGGACCTCCTCCACAAGACCGCGCGCGAACATGTCCTCGACCCGCGCCTCAGCCCGTCGATAAAGATCTTCCCGCGGACGCTCAAGGAGAAATCCCCGGACATCATAGGAGGCCCGGAGCCCTTCCCGCTCCTTTTGACGCTGGGAAATGGGCCGCCCCGTCGTCTCAAAGACCTCGAGCGCCCGAATGATGCGCCGAAGATCGTTCGGCGCGATCCTGGCCGCAGCCGCCGGGTCCGCATCCTCGAGCCGCGCATGGAGGAACGGCGCCCCCTTCTCCCTGGCCTCTGCCTCCAGACGCGCACGGACCCCTTCGTCCTTGCCTCCATCCTCGAAAAGACCGTCGAGAAGCGCCATCAGATACATGCCGCTCCCTCCGCAGAGAACAGGCCGCTTGCCGCGCGAGACGATATCCCGGATCGCCTCCTCGGCGAGGATCCGGTACTGCGCCGCGCTGAAATCGTCCTCCACGGAAAGAATACCGACCAGATGATGGGGGATGCGAGCCCTGTCCGCATCCGAAGGCCGGTCGGTCGCGATACAGACCTCGCGATAGACCTGCATCGCGTCACACGAAACGATCTCGCCATTGATCCGTTCGGAAAGTTCCAGGGCCACGGCCGACTTCCCGACGGCCGTTGGGCCGACGAGGCAAAAAAGGGACGCGGGAAAAACAAGGCTCTTCTTGTCTTCTGGTGTCTGACGCCCTGTGTCTTGGGTCTTTCTTGTCACGGATAGATCAGGGTAGGATACCCGAAACCCGAAAGCCGGCTCTCGAGCCCGCGGGCCTCTTCAAGGGATGTGAGCTTGCCAACACGGACGCGGTAAAGGACCCGGCCATCGGCGGCCTTGGCCTCGATGATGTAGGCATACTCGCCGCGCGTATTCAGATCACGAACAAGCTGATGGGCCCGACCCTCATCCCCGAAGGCGCCGACCTGGACCGAGAAATACTGTTTCTCATCCAAGAGCTGACGCGCCACAGGCGCCTCAAAACTGTCCGGATACTGGGCCACCACCTGTTCGAGGGCCTCGCGGGCCTGGTTCCAGCGCCCGAGCTTGAGGTTCGCGCGGGCGCTCCTGAGAAGGACCAGGCTCATCATGTCAGACGCCCGGCGACGGGAGACGAGCTTCGTCGCCTCCCTGAGGACCTTCTCATACTCCCCCTGGGCATACAACACGTCGATGAGCCCCACCGCGGCCTTATCCGCGACATCGTCCGCGGACCGGTCCGAAAGGATCTTGCGAAAGATGTCATGCGCCTCGGTATATTCTCCGGTCCGCAGATGGCTCAAGCCGAGATAGTACCGGACCTCGGCCTGCTGGACAGAAGGAAGGTGCTGGATCAGAAGGTCCCGGGCCAAGGTCTTTGCCTTCGCATAATCCTCGTCCATGATCGCGGACTGAAGGTCGGACAAGACCGGCGCAGCCCCAAGGGGCCCGGAGGCAGAGAACACAAAAACAAAAAGAAGGAGGAATTTAAACATAATTCTCATTCAGACTATAACCTTCCCGGACGGAAAGTCAACGCTGTTCAGATCTTCCCCAAGCTCGTGAGATAATCCGAAAGGACCTTGTCGTGATCAAAGGCGTATGTCCTCTTCAAGAGTTCCGCACGCGGAACGACACGAAGACCCTTGGCATCGTCCCCGGCCCGGGGCGTCCCGATCCCTTTGGCCGTGAAGACGGTCGTCACCGTATGGAATCGCGGATCACGCGACGGGTCAGAATAAATGTGGAACTGCCGGAGGTCCTCCAGGTCCAGACCTGTCTCCTCCTTGGCCTCCCGACAGGCCGCAGTCTCCAGGGACTCCCCACGGTCCACGAACCCGCCCGGCAGGGCCCATCCATACGGAGGATTGGACCTCTCGATGATCACGACCCCGCCCGCGACCTCGATGATGATATCCGTCGTGACATAGGGGCCCCAGCCGAGATCATCCATCACATGACGAAGATATCCGTAGACATGTTTCTCAAAGATATCGAAGGCCTTCTGGTCGTGAAGGCAGAGGACGATCTCCCGGAGCGACGTCCTGCCCTCACGGGCCACACGAAGCACCTCCTGGGTGAGGATCTTGGCGCACCCGACCAGAGGGAATCCGCCCGTCCCGCAACCGAGCGCGGGAAGCGCGATCGAGGACAGCCCCATTGTTCCGGCGAGCCCGAGGGCACTCGCACACGCCGAGCGGACCTTGTGCTCATCGGTCTTGAAATCCATCCCCATCGTGGCCGCGTGGATCACATGTTTTGCGGGAAGGGCGCCGGCCCCTGTGGCAATGGCAGCGCCGACATCGATCGGCCCCTGGGCCACCGCCTCATCCTCGATGATGTGACCGCCCTTTTTGCGGATCACTCCCGCCACACCGCCCCCCATCACGAGCTGATTGTTGGCAGCGTTCACGATCGCATCAACAGCCAGTTCCGTGAGGTCTGACCGGACCACACGCACATCGATCTCACGCACCTTCATGGCATTCTCCTCGGACGAACATCACTCCGACCACGGACCGTAAAAGGAACCCCCAAAGCTCCCTAGCCCCTCGGCTCCCGGAAAAGACCCGCCGTAACGCCCGATCCCCTCGCTCTTCTCTTTACTGCCCTTCTTGCAAAAAGAACGATCGATCGGCTTCCATGTTCCGGCCTTCAAATACGATACGTCCTCTCTCTTGTCCTTAGTCTCCGCCGCCGGCTGTTTCTCTGCCGCCCCGGCCTGCAGGGCGCCAAAGATCACAAATAAAAAAGACAGAAGAATCCTTCCCTTCATGATGGCCTCCTTGCTTTTAGCCCGGCCGCCTTGCGCGCGGCCTCGAGAGCTCCCTTTTTCGTCGTCACCTTCCCCAAATGCTGCGCCTCTTCAACCGCCCGCAGGACCTTCGAAAAGACAGGCCCCGGTGTCATCTTGAGCGTCCGGATGAGATCATGCCCGTCGATCAACCGCACAAACGGCGCCTCCTTCCTCTTCTCAAAAAAGGCCCTGATCAGCGACCGGCAGATCTTCTCGTGATGCGCCACATCCTGGGCCGTGGTCAAGGGACCGCGCGTGGCCCGCTGGTCCGCCAAAGACAGAAGAAGGACCGCGACCGCCTCCTCCCCTGCATCCCGCATGAAACGAAAGATCATCCGTTCCGAAGGTTTCTTGAAATTGGAAAGGTATCCCGGCCTGAGATGGAGCGCAATAAGGTCTTCAAGGGCGTGCCGTTCCCTCGTCGAGAGAAGAAGCTGACGCGCCATGATGCGGGCCAGGCTCTTTCCCACATGCTCATGACCGTGAAAAGAGGTCCGCCCGCCGGGTTCTTTTTTCTTCGTGTCCGGCTTTCCGATATCGTGCAGCAGGGCCGCAAAGACCATGACCGCCCGACGGGAATGTCCTCCCGATATCTCTTCATCCAGATAATCTTTGATCTCCGCGTCCCCGGCGCAGTCACAGAAGAGCGCTTCAAGCTGCCCCACTGTCTCAAGCGTATGCGCCCAGACATCCAGATGATGATACCCCCCCTGAGGAACCTGGTGCATGACCTTCAAGTGCGGCAAGAGGACAAAGAGGAAGCCGTCTTTCTGCATGGCCCTCAAGGTCGGGGCCGCACGGCCGCTCGCAAGGATCTTGAAAAGCTCCTCGCGCATGCGCTCGGGAGAGACGTCATGGATCCGACGGGCCTGGGCCTTGATCGCCTTCCTTGTCGCCGGATCGATCCGGAATCCCAGCTGGGCCATCAGACTGTAAGCCCTCAGGAGCCGCAGCGGATCATCCCGAAAGGCCCGGGAGGAGACCATGCGGATGGTCCGGGCCTTGAGGTCCTTCCGGGCCCGGGGATCGGACAGCATCGGCCCCGCGATCATCCTCGCGGACGTCACGGAAGAAAGGGGGACCGCAAAAGTGTTGATGGTAAAGTCCCGCCCCTTGAGATCCAGCGTCAGGGTCTTGGCCCGAAAATCAGCAAGATCAAAGGTCCAGATCCCGTCGGCCTTCTTTTTGGCCACGCGCGCGCATCCGGTCTCGGCATCCAGAAGAACAAAAGCCCCCTTGATGCGCCGGGCGAACGCCCGCGCGATGGGAATGGCCCGAGAGCCCACAGCGAGATCGATATCCCGGCCGTGGCGGCCCAGAAAGGAGTCCCGAAGCACACCCCCGACGATGAATGCCGGGACATCAGGATAGCGCTTCTTCAAAAGGCCTTGGAGCGCATCAAGCTCGGAAGGAACGGATGACCCCTTCATCGATCATTCCTCCGGCGGAAGGGTGGAATTAAAAACGCCATCGACGACAAAGAGGGGAATCTTCAAACGAACTGCGATCGCGATCCCATCCGACGGGCGGCAATCGATGACCACGTTCTGACCGTCCTTGGTGAGCAGATGCAATTTGGCAAAGAAGGTCCCCTCGCGCACATCATCGACGACAAGCTTGACCCCCCGGGCATCCAGGGCCTGAAGGACATGGACAAGGAGATCGTGGGTCAGGGGGCGCGGCGGTTCGATCCCGGCCACCTTCATCTGAATGCTGGTGACCTCGGGGAACCCGATCACGATAGGGACCTGACGGACCCCGCCCTGTTCCCGCAGGACAACAGCCTGCTCCTGGGCCTTCTCATCAATGATGATCTTCACCAGATCAACTGCGACCATGGATCCTCCATTCATCCCGGGCCGTCCCTGCCAGAACGCTCTCGACCAAGGCATGGACCGGAGCAACCGGAATACTCTTGAGACAATTGTTCTCCACGCAAGAGGTCTTGCGATGATTAAAGACCGAGAGACACGGAGAACAGGGAAAATTCGAACAGACAATGTGGGTCTTCTTCCCGACGGGACTGAAGACGACCGGAGATTCCGGACCAAACAAAACGACTTTGGGACAAGACGTGAGCGCGGTCATATGCGGCAGACCGCAATCATTACTGATCACCAGCTTCGACAGGGAGGCGAGCTCCAGAAGTTCCTCCATCGTCGTCTGGCCAACAATATTCACGCACCGGGGGCTCCCGATCGCTGCGCACAGGGCCTTGTCCTTCCCCGTGACAGGATTACTCCCCACAACAAGGATCGTCCGCCCCTCCACAGACAGGATCCGCCGCGCCAGCTCGATGAACTTCTCCAGAGGCCATTCCCGCATCATAAGAACCCCCTCCCCGGGATTCATCAGGATCCAGTCGCCCCCCTCAACCCCCAATCCCTTGAGTTTGTCAAGAACCCGCTGACGCCCGGCATCGGTCGAAACAAATGCCGGGAAGACCAGATCCTCGCAGACGATGTTGTCCGCAAACTCAGGGACATCCTTCCGCGGATCCACGAGAGCCTTCCCAAGGGACAGATAGGAGACACTGCAATGCACCAACGGGTTGTACTGGACTTTATGCGTCAGGAGCTCCCCGCGGTAGAGCCCTTCAAAATGATAATGGTAAAGCCCCGCACGCATCCAAGCCCCGCTCAAAAAGGAAAGGCACTGCGTAAACCGGGAGAAAAACTCAAGGTCGATCACGACATCCACACCTCGCCGACGGATCGCGCGTATGGCCCTGAACGAACTGATGCCCAAAGACGAGAGAGAGTCCTCCTCGATCGTAAAGATCTCCTCAGACACGATCGTATCATTGAGAAGCCTGAAAGCCGGGACATTCTTGGAGAATGTCAAGAAAGAGAGCCGGGCCTGGGGGTACCTCTTTTTCAGATAAGAAATCAGCGGATAGGCCAGAACGATCGCCCCCATCTCGGAAAGCTTCACAAGGAGAATGCGGCGCACAGGGCGCTCGGCGCTAGGCCTTCTCAGAAGATCCGAGAGCATCCGAAAGAGAGTCAAAATAAAACACAGCGGACGCCCGACCCAGAGATCAATGCCGCGTACCTTATCGAGATTCACGCATCCCCTTCCTTTCTCCGACGGGAAGAACGCCTGATGATGGCAAAAAATCCCCCGATCTTGCGCTTGAGATCATAGAAACTCGTGATCCGAAAGAGCTGATGCAAGAGATAAAAAGGCCGGCCATAGAACCGACGAACCGCCGCATCCTTCAACCGCTCGATCTCCTCGGGGGCAAGATTTCCGGTCTTCAAAAAGGCCCGGCTCCCCGACTGGTCCATGTCCTTCATCTCACGCGCCAAAAGGCCATCTCGCACCGATTCCTCCCGCAGAGGGGTCCCGGCACGGGGGACCGCGATATTGAAGGAGGCAAAATCACATCCGCAGGAAAGGGCATAACGCACCGTTCGTTCGATCGAATCGCGTGTATCGCCGGGAAGTCCGATAATAAAGGTCGCAACTGTCGAGATCCGAAGCCGGACGCAGGCGCGGATCATCCCTGAAACCCGATCGATCCGGATCCCCTTCTGGTGTCTGTCGAGCATGGCCTGATCCGCACTCTCAACACCGAACATGATCGTATGACAGCCTGCCCTCTTCATAAGGGACAACATTTCCTCATCGACCACATCGACCCGCGTAAAACAGCACCACCCCATGTTCAGCTTCTCAATGATCATGCGCTCGAGGAGATCGCGGGTCCGCTTCCGGCGTGCAGCAAAGGTCTGGTCATCAAAATAGATCTCCCGCACCCCCCGGTTCTTCAGCGTCCTCAGCTCCTCGATAACACTATCCACATCCCGCAGCTTGAACCCGATCCCTGACATGACGCAAAACGAGCAGTGGAACGGACAGCCATAATCCGTCAGGACCGTTGCGAACCTGGCATCACGTACGAACGGGTACTGATAACGTCCGATCGGAAAAAGCGAGTGATCCGGCTGCGGAAGATGGAACTCCTCCCCCTTGCCTCTGACGACCGGCCCGGAAACAATACCTGCCTGAGCCCGGCAAACAATATTGCGGCAGGGGACATGCCCCTTGAGATAATCGAGCACGCTCTCGTCGGTAAAATCCAGAAGGACGGCATCGACGGGGCTGTCCTCCCCGAGGTATTGCGCGGGATTGTCGAGGAACAGATCCCCGCTCCCGATCATGCGGGCCCGGGTCCGATCCTTGACCTCCTGAAGGAACAAACGGTCGCGCTCAAAAGAGACGGCCCCGCTCACAAAAACAACAGCTTCAGGCGCGAAGTCCAGGATCTCACAAAGGGTTTCCTTCGGCCCGGACCGCATCGCGATCGCGTCGATCACCTTGAGATCATGCTCGCGCTTGAGGATCCCGGAAAGCATCAAAAGATCCAACGGTTCGTAAAGATAATCCGCCTTCGAGACCTTGCTGCAATAGTAGTCGCGAAGATAGACCTGATCCCCCGGGGGGTTCAACAACAGGATGCGCACGGCACCTCCGACAGGCGGCTATTTCTTCTTGCCCTTGTCCTTCTCGAGGATCACCTGGATCTCTTTCATGAAATGACTCACATCGCGGAACTGACGATACACCGAGGCGAACCGGACATAGGCGACCTCATCGATCCCATAGAGCCGCTCCATGATCTGCTCGCCGATCGCCGTCGAGGGAACCTCCCGGTCGTATTTCTTCTGGATGACCCTCTCAATATCGACGGCCATGTTCTCGATCTGCTCGACGCTCACAGGCCGCTTCTCGCAGGCCTTCAGCAGCCCCCCGATGATCCGCGAACGGTCATACGGCTGACGCCGGCCGTCGCGCTTGATGACCATCAAAGAGACCTGCTCAACATATTCATGGGTGGTGAACCGCTTGGCGCACTTGAGGCACTCCCTGCGGCGGCGGATGGAGGTCCCCTCAGCGTTCATGCGGGAATCCACGACATTCGTATCCTTGTGATGGCAGGCGGGGCATTTCATGGCAAAGTCACAAAGTCACACGTCACAAGGTCACAGGAGAACCCGAATCTGTGACTTTGTGACCCTGCGCCTTTGTGCCTGTTAATCTCCTTCATAGATCGGAAACTTCCTCGTCAATTCCAGGACCCCAGCGCGCACCTTCTCCAGCACCTTTGGATCATCCCGATGGGTGATCGCCTCATCGATCAGTCCGGCAACGGCATCCATATCGGCCTCTTTCATCCCGCGCGTCGTGAGGGCAGGGGTTCCGATCCGGACCCCGCTCGTCACCGTGGGCGGCTCGGGATCAAAAGGAATGAGGTTCTTGTTGACCGTGATCTTGACCGTGTCCAAAAGCGTCGCGGCATCCTTCCCCGTGATCTTCTTGGGGCGCAGATCGACCATAAAAAGATGATTGTCGGTCCCGCCGGAGACGATACGAAAACCCCTCTTTTCCATGGCCACCGCGAACGCCTTGGCATTCCTGACGATCTGCTCTTGATAACTCTTGAACTCGGGACGAAGCGCCTCGCCAAAGGCGACCGCCTTGGCCGCGATCACGTGCATCAAAGGTCCTCCCTGGATCCCCGGAAAGATAGCGGCATCGATCTTCTTCGCGAACTCACTGCGGCAGAGAATGATCCCGCCTCGGGGCCCGCGCAGTGTCTTGTGCGTCGTAGATGTCACAAACTCGGCGTAGGGCACAGGGCTCGGATGGATGCCGGCGGCCACAAGTCCCGCGAAGTGCGCCATATCGACAAAAAGATACGCGCCCACTTTGTCGCAGATCTCGCGGAACCTCTTGAAATCGAGGACCCGGGAATACGCCGAGTATCCGGCCACGATCATCTTCGGCTTGTGCTCGAGCGCGATCCGCTCGACCTCATCCATATCAATACGCTCGGTCTTGGGATCGACCTTGTAGGACACGATGTTGTAAAGGCGCCCGGAGATATTGATCTTGAGGCCATGCGTCAGATGTCCGCCGCAGGCCAGGTCCAGGCCCATCAGGGTGTCCCCGGTCTTGAGCACCGCAAGATACACAGCCGTATTCGCCTGCGACCCCGAGTGCGCCTGCACGTTCGCATGCTCCGCGCCGAAGATCTTCTTCAGGCGATCGATCGCCATCTGCTCCACATCATCCACGTACTCGCAGCCGTTATACCAGCGCGCCTTGGGATACCCCTCGGCGTACTTGTTGGTCATGACAGACCCCATGGCCTCCATGACGGCCGGGGACACGATGTTCTCGGAGGCGATCAGCTCGAGATTCCCCTTCTGACGGGCGAGTTCGCCCTGAATGATCTTGTAGACATCCGGATCGGTCTGAGATAAGTAGCTCATTTCTTCCCCTTCGTTTTTGAAGGCCCCTCGAAAACCTTCTTCTCGAAATCCTGGATCTGCCGCGTGCGCCGCAGGTGCCGCCCGCCGTCGAACGGCGTCTCCAGCCACACCCGGATGATCTCCATGAGCGTGTTCTCACTCACGAAGTTCGAGCCGAGGACCAGGACATTCGAATTGTTGTGCCGGCGAGAGAGTTCGGCGGCTTCCTTGGAATAACAAAGCGCGGCATAGGCCCCCTTCACCTTGTTGGCCGCGATCGAATGGCCGATGCCGGTGAGGCACACCAGGATCCCGCGGCTGTTCTTGTGGGCCGCAACACTCCTTCCCACCTCGAACGACAGGGCCGGATAGTCACACGCCGGCTCCAGCTCATAGGTCCCCACGTCCACGACCTCGTGGCCCAAGGCCTTCAGGGCCGCGATGATCCGCCCCTTGAACACAAACCCGCGATGGTCCGCCCCGATAAAGATCGTCATCTTTTTCACACCTGTCTCCCTATCTCTGGTCCAGTTTAACACCGCCCTCGTTGACCCTTCGGACGACCGCACAAACAGGACGGGATGTTCCATCATTCTCCAAGAGTCCCATGGTCCCGAAATACGGCTCATCCCGATCGGCGATCAGCATCCAGAACATCCGGTCGACCCCGGCATCACTGGCTTGAACGACCGCACCCTCTAGCCAACGTGACTGGGCTCCGATCGATCCGGGATCCATCCGAGCCCCGACTTTCGTCGGAACAGTGACATATCCGTTCTCCGTGACCCACAGAGGCCTATCGGCCACCCCATACTCCGCCGCAAGCGCCTTGATATGATCCAGATAACTTCCGAACGTGAACCCGTTCACCGCCTGATCCGGAAAATAATAATCATGGGTACTGATGATATCAAAGGCACGACTGTCAAATATCCTCCGCAGGAAACCATCGTGCCGTTCGAGACCCTTTTCACGCACAGGACCCCGGGCATCCTTCGTCATCCCTCAGGCCATCGCAGCATGAAGAACCAGGGCCGAAGGATCTGACGCCTTGATCGTCTGATATGTTTCTTTCAAGAGCGCCACATAATCTTCAGGGCTCCCCGTCCAGAACGCCTTTGCGTTCACCTCATTCTCGACTTCGTAAAAGACCCGAACCCCCCGCCCCTTGTAACGGGAAACGAAGGCCGCAACAAAATCCTTCCAGCGTTGCATATCTTTCGGACGCGAGGCCACGACGTATCCCCCCTTGGTCCCTAGCCGCGCCTTCTGCACCGTCCCCCACAAAGACGTTGCTCGCAAAGTGAACAGGACATCCAGCCCGGATCTCTGGGCCGCCTCGAAACGCTCGTCGTATTTCTCCCAATAAAATCCATTGGTGTCGAGATCCTGCACGGGCGGCGCAATGACGATCCCGCGGCGGCGCATCCTCTCGATGACCTCCCGGTTCTCACCGGTCAATCGGGCCCGGGCCTCTTCCGTGGGATTCTCATACGGCTCTACCGCCTGCCAACGGACCATGATGCGGACAGACCGGATCCCCATATCCGGAAGATAGGACACAAGGTCCGGAAGGTTCTCGGCGTTCAGTCCGATCTCCAAGGCATGACCGAACGGCAAGAGACAAAAAAAGAAAGAAAGCACCAGGAAGAAGATCCTTCTCATACAATGCTCTTTATTTTCTTCAGCGCGTCCTCAATGACTTCGAGGCACTCCTGGTACTCTTCATGCGAACGTCCGATCGGATCCGGGATATCGAGATCCGTTTCCCGCCGGACAGGATCGTTCCTGAACTCTCCCAGGAGATAAACCCTCTTTTCGACCCCCGGAACGCGCTCGAGGATCTGGTCCCGATGGGAACGCGTCATGGCAAAGATCAGGTCCGCCTTCTTAAGAAGCATGTTCGTCAGCGGTCGCGACCGGTGGGCCCGCGCGTCGATCCCGCGCCCCTTCAGGACCGCCACAGCCTCCTGACTCGCGGTCGCGGGAAAGATCACTCCCGTCCCGGCGGAGACGACCTCGACATCCTCTCGACCTTTGAGGATATCCCTGAAAAGATATTCCGCCATCACCGACCGGCAGCTATTGCCGGTACAGACGAAAAGGACCTGTTTCTTCCCCGTGATCTCTTCCACCTCTCGGCGAGTGATGATCCCCTCGCGCACCACTGTCGGTCTCTCTGCCGTGAAGGCCACAATGGTCGAGGCGGTCCCGATCTCGACCCGGCCGCTGTCGATCGCAAGGTCCACCAGTCCATCCAGATCCCGAAGAGCCTCCTCACAGGTCACCGGAGGCGGATTCCCCTCGAGATTCGCGGACGGGGCCGCGATCGTGCAATGCGCGTTCTGAACGAGCCGGAGCGCCACCGGATGGTCCGGGATACGGATACCGATGGTCTCCCCGTCATTTTCCGTCGGAACAATGACGGTCAATGGTCCCGGCCAGTAGCGATCAATAAGCTTGAAAAGTTTGGGATCGGTCAGGACCGTGTAGTTGCGGATCAGCTCCTTCTGGGAGATCATGACCGAAAAAGGCTTCCCGTCGCTACGCCGCTTCACGTCCCGAAGACGCTTCACGGCCAAAGGATTCGAGACATCCGCCGCGATCCCGTAAACGGTCTCAGTGGGGAACACGACGAGGCCACCCTCATGCACGCAGCGTGCGGCCTCCAGGACGAGATCCTCCTGGGGAGATGTCGGGTCGATCTTAAGGACCTTTGTTTTCACGGCCCGTGTCACATGTCACCTGCCGCATACCACAGGGGATCTTCCTGTGCGTTGTGGCGCGCGACCTGTGCCTTTTATCCTTTCAGGATCTTCTCCGCCTGTTCGCGGGAATATTCCTCCAGCTTCCTGAGGAGGGCCGCATCCGAAAGGGCCAGGATCCGGACCGCGATCAGGGCCGCATTCTTGGCCCCCGCCTTCCCAACTCCCACGCCGGCGACGGGGACTCCCGGCGGCATCTGGATGGTGGACAGGACCGCATCGAGTCCGTTGAAACCCATGGAATCGAGCGGAATGCCGATGACCGGAAGATGCGTATGCGCCGCGACCACACCCGAAAGAGCCGCCGCCCCTCCGGCCGCACAGATCACGGCCTTGACACCACGGGCGACAAGTCCCTCGGCGTATTCGGCGGTCTGTTTCGGCGTCCGGTGCGCAGAGAGGACCTTCATCTCATATCCCACGCCAAAATCCTGCAGGATCTTTCCCGATTCCTCGACAACAGGCATATCGTTCTTGCTACCCATCATGATGGAAACCAGGATCTGGCTCATAAAACCTCCCGTATTATCCGTTAGACGTAAGACGCATGACATGACACGTCTTACCTCTCCAGCGCCCTCTTCCCTATATCTTTCCGCCAGTGCGCGCCGTCAAAAGAGATCCGGGCGACCCCGGCATAGGCCTTCTCGATCGCAAGGGCGATCCCCTCCCCCAGGGCCGTGACCCCAAGGACCCG
>JAAYZZ010000050.1 GCA_012514595.1 Elusimicrobiota bacterium | reverse complement strand
TTACAAGGCCCAGGGAAAGCTCAAGACCATCAACGCCGATTCAGGCGCGGAACAGGTCCAGAGGGCTCTCCTTGCGATCCTCGATGGGCGGGGCTGATATCCGTCTCAAGACCCCGCAGGAGATCGCGACCATGCGGGAGGCCGGGAGGATCCTGGCAGGTATCTTTGAAGAGATCCGGCGTTCTTTAAAAATCGGGATGACGACGGCCGATGTCGATGCGATCGCCGAAAAGATGATCCACGACAACGGCGTCGGAGCGGCATTCAAGGGGTATCGGGGGTATCCGGCCTGTGCCTGTGTGTCGGTGAACGACGAGGTGGTCCACGGGATCCCGGGGCCGCGGCTTCTTAAGGACGGCGATATCGTCAGCATCGATCTCGGGATCATCTACCGGAATTATTATTCCGATATGGCGATGACCCTGGGCGTGGGGGATATCTCCTCTCAGGCCCGCAAGCTTTTGGATGTGACGCGTCAGGCCTTGAAGCTCGGTATCGCAGAGGCCAAGCCCGGAAATCGTCTGGGGGATGTTTCCTCGGCGGTCCAGAGGTATGCCGAGGGCAAGGGATTTTCGATCGTGCGCGATTTTGTGGGGCACGGGATCGGGACCCGGCTTCATGAGGATCCCGAGATCCCGAACTACGGATCACCCAGGACAGGGATTCTTTTGAAAGAAGGGATGGTCCTGGCGATCGAGCCGATGGTGAATGCCGGGACCGCCCGGACAAAGATGTTGAAGGATGGGTGGACCGCGGTAACGGCGGATCGGCACTTGTCAGCCCATTTTGAACATACGGTCGCGATCACGAACAAGGGACCCGTCATCCTGACCGCATGAAATACATAAGAACGGGAGCGTAGGGGATATATGGCCAGAGAAGACCTTATCGAAGTCGAGGGAACAGTGGAAGAGGCGCTTCCGAACGCCATGTTCCGCGTGGTCCTCGACAACGGGCATAAGGTCCTGGCTCATGTCTCGGGAAAGATGAGGATGCATTTCATCCGGATCCTCCCGGGCGATAAGGTCAAGCTCGAGGTTTCGCCCTATGATCTTTCGAGAGGGCGCATAACGTACAGGAACAAGTGATATGAAAGTCAAATCGTCTGTTAAGCGAATTTGCAACAAGTGCAAGATCATTCGGCGCGAAGGCGTTGTCCGCGTGATCTGCGAGAACCCGAAACACAAGCAAAGACAAGGATAGAGCATTATGGCGAGAATCCTAGGTATCGATCTCCCCAGAGAGAAGCGTATTGAGGCGGCCCTGCCTTACATCTTTGGAATTGGTCCGACCCGTGCCAAGGCCATTTTAAAGGCCACGTCCATTGATCCCGACAAGCGGGCCAATGACATGACCGATGATGAGGTGGCGAAGGTCACGGCCTACATCCAGAAGAACTATGTCGTCGAAGGGGATCTTCGTCGGGACATTACGCAGAATATCCGTCAGCATATGGACATGGGCAGTTACCGGGGGCTCCGTCACCGCAAGGGACTTCCGTCCCGCGGGCAGCGGACACGCACCAATGCCCGGACGCGCAAGGGGCGCAAGCAGACCGTTGGCGGAATGAAAAAGAAGGACGTTAAGTAAAGGATAAGGCATGGCCAAGGATAACAAGCAACAGCAGCAGGCAGGCGAGGGTAAGGCCGCGACACGTGTCGCCAAGGCAAAAAAGCGTTCCCTCAAAGGCGTCACAAGCGCAGTCGTTACCGTGACGGCCTCGTTCAATAATACGATTGTGACCATCGCGGACCGGCAGGGCAACACCATCGTGTGGGCCACGCCAGGGGTCTGCGGGTTCACGGGATCCAAGAAGTCCACGCCGTTCGCGGCCCAGGTCGCGGCGAGCGAGGCGGCCAAGCGCGCCAAGGACCTCGGGATCCAGACCGTCGATGTTCTCGTGAAGGGCCCGGGGTCAGGGCGCGAGTCCGCCGTGAGGGCTCTGGCGGCCGCAGGTCTTCAGGTCCTTTCGATCCGTGATATCACACCCATTCCTCACAACGGGTGCCGTCCTCGCAAGAAAAGAAGAGTTTAAAGGAGTCCGTTCATGGCACGTTACACAGGTCCTCGCTGTCGATTGTCCCGCCGGGAAGGCGTCAACCTCGGTCTCAAGAAGAAGTGGTCCCTGGACCAGAACGAGGCGGTCCCCGGCCAGCACGGCTTCCGTCGTTCGAAGCTTTCGAACTACGGGTTGCAGTTGCGTGAAAAACAGAAGGCCAAGCGCATCTATGGGCTTCTGGAAAAGCAGTTCAAGAATTATTACTTCAAGGCCTCCCAGGCCAAGGGTGTCACGGGCACGGTCCTCCTTCAGCTTCTGGAGACCCGTCTGGACAATGTCATCTACCGTCTGGGATTCGCGATCACCCGTGCCCAGGCGCGGCAGATCGTGAACCACGGTCTGGTGCGGGTCAACGACCGCAAGGTGAGCACGCCATCGGCGCATGTCAAGGTCGGCGATACCGTGACATTTTCCGCCAAGGATGCAACGGTCCGATATATCAAAAAGAATATCGATATGAATGAGGGCTGGAGCGTTCCGACGTGGCTTCAGGCGGATGTCGAGGGCCTGAAGGGAAAGGTCGTCCGGATCCCCGCGCGGGATGAGATCGCGGTTCCGGTGAACGAGCAGTTGATCATCGAGTTGTATTCCAAATAACATTGGCCAGGATATTGGCTGGTCTGACCACTGTAACAGAAGGAGAGGATCATGGGGATCAAATGGCGTGACTTTCAGATGCCAAAGCGTTTGGACTGCGAAGAGGCGATCTACACGGACCGTTACGGGAAGTTCATTGCCGAACCGTTCGAGCGTGGTTACGGGGTGACTTTGGGGAATTCCCTGCGCCGGGTCCTTCTGTCCTCGATCGAGGGGAGCGCGATCACATCCATTCGCATTGAGGGTGTGCAGCATGAGTTCTCGACGGTCCCCGGAGTTCTTGAGACCATTTCCGACATCATTTTGAATATCAAGCAGGTGGTTCTGCGCTCCCATTCAAAGGTCGCCAAGACGATCTACATCAAGGCGGACAAGAAGGGCGAGATCAAGGCCAAGGACATCATTTTTGATGAGACCATCGAGGTCCTCAACCCCGATCTGCACATCTGCACGTTGACGCGTGATACGGTCTTCAACATGGAGATGGAGGTCGCGCGCGGCCGCGGGTATGTTCCGGCCGAGATGAACAAAAAGGAAGGCGCCCCTCTGGGCACCATCCCTGTGGATTCGATCTTCACGCCGATCGAGAAGGTCAATTTCTTCGCCGAGAACACACGCGTGGGGCAGCGGACCGATTATGACCGTTTGATCCTCGAGATCTCGACGAACGGCGCGATCTCCCCCAAAGAGGCGCTTCTCTATGCGGCCAATATCCTGCAGCGCCACCTCGATGTTTTCGTGGCCTACGGACAGTTGCCGGAGGAAGAGGAGGAAGAGGAAGAGGTTTCTGCCGAGGAGGAGGCGCTCTATGCGAAGCTGCGTCTTCCCATCTCGGAACTCGAGCTCTCGGTCCGCAGTTCCAACTGCCTGAAGGATGCGAACATCAAGAGCATCTCCGAGTTGGTCCGCAAGACCGAGGAGGAGCTTCTCGAGTTCCGGAATTTCGGGAAGAAATCCCTGACCGAGATCCAGGATCTCCTCAAGGCCATGGGCCTCAACCTGGGGATGAAGATCGATATGAAGAAATTGAGAAAGAAGAGCGAGTGATCCATGAGACACGGTATTGCTGGAAATAGTTTCGGACGCAATCAGAAGTGGCGCCAGGCGACCGTTCGGGACCTGGTCCGTGCGGTGATCTCCAAAGAACGGATCCGTACGACCCGAGCCAAGGCTGCTGAGGCCCGCAAGGTCGTGGACAAGATGGTCACCCTTGGAAAGAAAGGGACCCTCGCCGCCCGTCGGAAGGCCTTCGCCCTCCTCTGCGATCACGATCTGGTCAAGCGTCTTTTTGATGAGATTGCCCCCCGGTTCGAGAACCGTCAGGGAGGCTATACGAGGATCATCAAATTCGCGCTCAATCGTCCCGGCGACAACGCCGAGATGGTTCTTCTGGAGCTAACAGAGCGCATTGTGGCTCCTGCCGAGACGCCCAAGGTCGAGGAGGCCGAGGTCGTTGAGAAGAAGGACAAGGGCGAGGCCAAGCCGAAGAAGCCTGCGGCCAAGAAGGTCGTCAAGAAGAAGGCGGCTGCGGCTTAATCGGGAGCCCAAGACATTGGCAAAGGCCTCAAGTTGACAGAGGGCTGTATCGGACAAGCCTGATGGTCGGCTTGAGGCCTTTCTTTTTAACAAGGAGAGGGTATGACAAGGATCAATTCCCGCATCAGGACTGTTCTGGGATCTACGACGCTCGCCATCACGGCGCGGGCCAAGGCGCTCAAGGCCGAGGGGAAAGACGTCGTGAATTTCGCCGCCGGAGAACCGGATTTTGACACGCCTGATCATATCAAGACGGCAGCGGTCGAGGCCATTAACACAGGTTTTACCAAATATACTCCGTCGAGCGGGGCCGAGGACCTGCGCCTGGCGATCGCAGCGAAGCTGAAGCGCGACAATGGTCTTGACTACAAGGCCGGCGAGATCGTCGTGGGATGCGGGGCCAAGCACGCGATCTTTAACGCCATCATGGTTCTCTGTGATGAGGGGGATGAGGTCATCATTCCGGCGCCCTACTGGGTGAGCTATCCCGAGATGGTGAAGCTCGCAGGAGCAACGCCGAAATTTGTTATGACCCGCCGTGAAGACGGCCTTCGGATCACGCCCCAGGCCCTCGAAAAGGCCATCACGCCGAAGACGCGGGTCCTGATCCTTAATTCTCCCTCGAATCCGACGGGAATGGTCTACAGCCGCAAGGAGCTGGAGGCGATCGCGCAGGTTTGTCTCAAGAAGGATATCTGGGTCATCAGCGACGATATTTACGAGAAGCTGATCTATACCAACGAACCTTTTACGTCGATCGGTTCGTTGAATAAGGATATTTTTCAGCGCACGATCACCGTGAACGGAGTCTCCAAGGCGTATGCCATGACCGGATGGCGCATCGGTTATGCGGCTGGTCCTGCTGAGGTCATGGGGTACATGAAAAATCTTCAGGACCATTCCACGTCGAACCCGACATCGATCAGTCAGAAAGCGTCGCTCGCGGCCCTCAATGCCCCTGAGGATGGTGTGAAGAAAATGTGCCAGACCTTCAAGGCGCGGCGCGATTTAATGACGTCTCTTGTGGACGGTATTCCGCAAATCAGTTATATTAAACCCGATGGCGCGTTCTATCTCTTCTGTGATTTCTCGAAGTTCGGTCCGTGCGCCGATGTCGCAAAGAGGATCCTCGATGAGATGAGCGTGGCCGTTATCCCCGGTGACGGCTTTGGGGCCGAAGGGTGGATCCGTCTCAGCTTTTCGACGTCGGAAGAGAGGATCCGCGAGGGGATCAACCGGATCAGGACTTGGGCAGGAAAGAACATCTGATATGGCCAAAGAACTGAGAGAGCTGCTTTTGACCGCGATCCAGAAGGGGGCTTCCGATCTGCATCTCACCAACGGTTCCGCCCCGATCCTTCGTATCTATGGAGACCTGACCCCTTTGCCGGAAGAACCTCTCGGCCCTGAGGATCTCAAGAAGATGATCTACGGGGTCCTGACCGATACCCAGAAGGTCCAGTTCGAGGAGGAAAAGGAACTGGATTTCTCTCTGGCGATGGTCGGTCTGGACCGTTTCCGCGTCAATGTGCATCTGCAGAGGAACTGTATCGAGGCGGCGTTCCGCCGGGTCCCTTTGTTCATTCCCTCGTTTGATGAGCTGGGACTTCCGCTGGTCGTGGCGAACATGGCCCGCAAAAAGGACGGTCTCATTCTTCTGACGGGTCCGACGGGGATGGGCAAATCCACGACCATGGCGGCCATGATCCAGCTCATCAATAACGAGCGAAAGTGTGTCATCATCTCGATCGAGGACCCGATCGAGTTCCTTCATACGAACAAGAAAGCGGTCATCAAACAGCGCGAAGTGTTCCGGGACACGCATTCGTTTCCCGAGGCCCTCAAGCGTTGTCTGCGTCAGGACCCCGATATCATCGTCGTGGGGGAGATGCGGGACCTGGAAACGATCTCGACCGCGCTGACCGCGGCCGAGACCGGGCATCTGGTCCTGGCCACCCTGCACACCCCGGATGCCCCGCAGACGATCGAGCGTATCATCGATGTTTTTCCGCCGCACCAGCAGCAACAGATTCGTCAGCAATTGGCCGCGTGTCTGCAAGGCGTCATTTCGCAGAAGCTTTTGCCGCGGGCCGATGGGAAAGGGCGCGTTCTGGCCACCGAGATTATGGTCGCGACCCCCGCGATCCGCAATCTCATCC
>JAAYZZ010000049.1 GCA_012514595.1 Elusimicrobiota bacterium | reverse complement strand
CGACCCGGCATTTTATTTCGAGAGCGCCTGCCACACCGAGGCGTACGAACATCTCCTCTTCGGGATCAAAAGCCGGCGGGGGATCCTCTGCCTCACCGGCGAGGTCGGGACCGGAAAGACCACGCTCTGCCGCATCCTGCTCAACAAGATCGGCGCCCATATCCGCACGGCCTTTATCCTGAACCCGAGCTTCTCACAACTGCAGCTTCTACAACTCATCATCAAAGACCTCGGGATCGAACCGCCCCGGAACAACAAACTGGACCTCGTCTCGGCCCTGAACGCCTTCCTCCTCAAGGAGACCGAGGCCGGGCACAATGTCGCGGTGATCATCGACGAGGCGCAGAACCTGAATGTCCGCCAGCTCGAACAGATCCGGCTCCTCTCGAACCTGGAGACCGAAAAAGAGAAGCTCCTGCAGATCATCCTGGTGGGACAGCCCGAACTTCTCGAAAAACTCAAGAAGCCCTCCCTGCGGCAGCTGGATTCCCGCATTAGCGTGCGATACCACATCCGGTCCCTGGAGGAGGACGAGATCGGCCCCTACATCCGGCATCGGATCCGGTTCGCGGGCGGACCTGACCGCCTCAAATTCTCGCCGGAAGCCCTGAGGCGCATCTTCCAGATCTCGAAAGGAACTCCCCGGATCATCAATATTCTCTGTGAGCATGCCCTTCTGGCCGGATTCGTGAACGAGACCTGGACAATCGACGAGGAGATCATCAAGACCTGCGCCAAAGAGGCCCTGGGGGCGTAAAGAAAGGACGGCTGGCAACAGACAGCAGACAGAGGTCTTCCCACTACCGCTGTCTTTCATCCGCTGCCGTACAGACCATGAGCATCATCCACGACGCCCTTAAAAAGGCCCAAAAGACCTCCTGCATGCCCGCCTCGCCGGAAGACGCACGAGGGGCGCAGGAGGTCCGAAACCCTGCCCCCGCAATCCTGGCCGTGGGCCTTGGCCTCGCGATCGTCATCGCCTTCTGGATCCTCAAGGATTTCGCGCGTGAGGCCCTGGACCGAAAACCAATGGCACAGGCCCCTGAAACCCCGTCCACTCCCCTGCCCGAGGCCGCGGCGGAAAAGATTGCCCCCGCCGTTATGCCGCAGATCCCGACCGCTCCTGAAGACCCGGCGACATTCCTTCGGATCGAAGGCATCATGGATACGGGCAGCGGTGAAAAATTGGCCCTGATCAACGGCAAGGTCTTGGAGGTCGGACAGGCGATCAAGGGATGGGTGATCCAGGGTATCTCGCTTGAACAAGTCACTATCAGAAAGGATAACGAGGAAAAGACCATCCCCGTCATCCCCTGATGTGAGAACTAACCAAAATCTTGTCTTTTAAAGAATAAATTGAGAGAATAGGTTTTACTTTCATTATGAAAAGGAGATATCCCATGAAAATAGTCCCGCTTCTTCTCATCAGCTTCCTGGCGTCCTTGCCCTTACACGCGGAAGAGATCACGCTCTCGACCTACTACCCGGCCCCGGCCGGGTCCTATGACTCCCTGCGCTCGAGCAAGATGTGCATCGGCGACAACTGTCATAATGGCACGGCCACCGCGAACAACAATGATCTCAATGTCCAGGGAACGATACGAAGCACCAACATCTCTGCGACCGGGGCGATCAATGGCGCTGGCATCACAGCGACGGGGACGATCTCAGGCCCCACGATCACCGCGACAACGCTCAACGCCACGACCGGCAACTTCAACAGCGCGATCAAGATCGGAAACACCAATGCGGCCTGCAGTGCGGTGACAGCTGGGACGGTCCGGTACAACGCAGGAAAACTGGAATACTGCAACGGAACGACCAATACCTGGACCGGCGCTTTGGGAGGCGAAGCCCCTGCCGGAACCCTCTGCGGATTTGTGGACGATAGCGGAACAGAAGTTTACACCCGTTGCAAGGGAGAGCTCTGCCCGGATGGATACACCCTAAGAAAAATAGCCAAGATCGACGGGAAATGGTACCGGTCTTGTATCAAGGACTAGACGGTTTTTCGTGATAAAGAAGGCCGGAGGTCCCCAAGACCCCCGGCCTTTTCATTTTCTCCGAACAAAGGCCTGACTAAAAAAGATCCCCGACCGCATCCTCGATCACCCTCGACGGGACCCCAGCCCTCACCACGACATTCCCGATCCCGCGGGCCAGGACAAAACGGTTCTTCTTTCCTGAAAACTTCTTGTCAAAGGTCATGGCGGAAAGGACTTTTCTCGCAGAGACCCCTTTCACCTGTTCCGGAAGGCCCAGCAGGGACAAAAGCATCCCCACCCGGTCCGCGTCCGAGGACCTCATGAGTTTGAGCGCGACCGAGATCGCACAGGCCGCCCGCATCCCGAGAGCCACAGCCTCTCCGTGCTGATACTTGAACCCGGAGGCGGATTCAATGGCATGCCCCACGGTGTGACCGAAATTGAGAACGGTCCGAAGGCCCTTGGTCTCTTTCTCATCCTTTGAGACCACCCCCGCCTTGATCGCGGCACAGCGCTCGACGACAAAGGAAAGAACCTTGGGATCGGCCTTGAGAAGCCGGGACGCATTCTTCTCCACAAAAGAAAAGAGCGCCGCGTCCTTAAGGACGCCGTACTTGACAACTTCAGCAAGCCCATTACGGATCTGCCGGGTGGAGAGCGTCCTCAATAGGGCCGTATCCGCCAGGACCAGCCGTGGCTGGTAGAAAGCCCCAACGAGATTCTTTCCGGACGGGAGATCGACCGCGACCTTCCCTCCGATCGAGGAATCGACCTGCGCAAGAAATGTCGTCGGGATCTGGACCAATGGCAGCCCGCGTTTGGCGGACGCCGCGACAAACCCCGTCAGGTCCCCGACGACACCACCGCCGAAGGCGATCACGACCGGCCTTTTATCCCGCGTGTAGCGGATGACCTTCTCGATCAGGGCCATCGCCACCTTCACAGACTTCGAGGACTCGCTGTCCTTGACCTCAAAGACCTTTGCGGAGAATCCCGCTCTCTTGAGCGAAGCCAAAAGGACCCTGCCGTGCAGGCGCCGGACGAGGGGATTGGTCACAATGACCGCGTCCTCTGCGACCTTCATCTGACGGATGAGGCGCCCCGCATCAGAGAGAACCCCGCTCCCCACGATGATCGGATAACTGTTCTCCTTGAGCCGCACAATAATCTTTGCCATATCTCTCCTCACAATCCCAACAATCTCATGCCCCCCGCAATGAAGCCCCCGATAAAATCAAGCCACCCCAGCTGCAGGAGCACAAAGACCACGAGGATTCCCGACATATTATCAAAACGGGCCACCACCCGCAACGCCTGGGGCGGAAGGATCGCATACCAGATGCCGGACCCGTCGAGGGGCGGGATCGGGATCAGATTGAAGAGCGCAAGCCCCAGATTGAA
The DNA here is from genome assembly GCA_012514595.1 of Elusimicrobiota bacterium. Lineage (GTDB taxonomy): Bacteria > Omnitrophota > Gorgyraeia > Zapsychrales > Fredricksoniimonadaceae > JAAYZZ01. The sequence goes on along the minus strand of JAAYZZ010000049.1, from coordinate 402 downwards.
CATCGTCGAGAGGACCAGGACCCTGGAGAGAGGCCCCGGGCCGATGGCGAGGGCCGCCTTGGCGCAGAAAAAAGCGATCAGAAGATTGGTCAGAGGCCCCGCGAGCCGCACCAGCATCATCCCCATCCGGGGAGAATGAAAACGCCTCGGGTCCACGGGTACAGGCTTGGCGTACCCAAAGAGAAAAAGCCCCGAGGACCACCCCAAAAGATAGGGCAAATACAACAGGACCGGAAGGACCACGGTCCCGAAAGGATCAATATGTTTGAGGGGATTGAGCGTCAGACGTCCGGCTTCACGTGCGGTCCCGTCCCCGAGACGGGAGGCCATCCACCCGTGGGCGACCTCATGCAGAATGATGGCCGGAGCGGCCACCGCAAGAATGATAAGAACAGTCCAGAT
>JAAYZZ010000048.1 GCA_012514595.1 Elusimicrobiota bacterium | reverse complement strand
TGACGGACCGATCCTTCGAAAATAACGGTATCCCTGCGGATCAGGGCCGGATCGATCCCTTTCTCTTTAAGATAAGGGCTTCCCTTGAAGCCCGAAGGAGGCTTTGTCGTGGCGAGCGTGGCCGACCTGATCCCGGCGAGCCGCGCGGCCTTGATGGCATCGAGCCCCGCGATCGCTCCGGAGGGGATCAAAAGGGCCGCACGGTTCCTCTCGGCCAAAGAAAAAAGGCTGCCCTCTTCGAGCAGCCTTCCTACGCTCATCACCAGAACGCTCTTTTTCTTTAAGAGCGCCTGGCGAACAATATTTCTTGTCGCATCGGTATTGATGGCCTCGACCACGAGGTCGGATGCGGCCAGGACCTCGGACACCGAACGCCGGGCCAGAACGGGCCTTCGCATTCTTCCGGCAAGGGAGGAGGATCTGGCAGGATCGATGTCGTACAGGGCCGAGATCATAAAATGATCTTTAAGCTCCTTCGTTGTACTGATCGCGATCCGGCTGCCGATAGCACCGCAACCGATAACGCCCACCTTGATCCGGCGTGTCTTACTGGCCATGAACCTTCACTGTGATGTTGTCGATGAGCCGCGTTTTTCCGAACCTGGCCGCAAGGGCGATAAGAACATTACCGCTGATCCGACGGACCGGCGAGAGCCCGACGGCATCTACGACCGAAACATAGTCGATGCTAGCATGAGCCCCCTCGAGAATCAACTTTTTTATTTCCGAAATGATCCTCTGCCCGTCGCGCTCCCCCGAGCGGATCCGCGAGGCGGCCTCACGAAGGGCCCGAGAAAGGACCACCGCCTCCTCCCTCTCCGTCGGAGAAAGATAGACATTGCGCGAGCTCATGGCCAAACCGTCGGGCTCCCGAAAGATCGGGCAGGTCCTGATGCGGACCGGAAGATCCATGTCCTTCACGACCTTTTTCAAGACCACGACCTGCTGTGCGTCCTTCTCGCCGAGATACATCACATCAGGCGTAACGATATTAAGAAGCTTCACAACGACAGTAGCCACCCCATCAAAGTGTCCCGGCCGCGAGGCGCCGCAGAGCACATCCCCGATAGGCCCGACTTTCACCGTGACACGGGACATGGGACACGGGACACGGCCAAAAGCACAGGCCTTCCCTGTCCCCTGTCCCTTGTCCCTTGTCCCTTCAAATTCCGGATACATCTCCTCTATCGACGGGACGAACAGGATATCCACCCCAACTTCACGCGCCATCCGGCTGTCGCGCCCGAGGTCCCGCGGGTATCGGGCCAGATCCTCTTTCGGACCGAACTGCGTCGGATTCACAAAAAGGCTAACGACCGTCACGTCGTTCTCGCGGACACTTTGACGCATCAAAGACAGATGCCCTTCATGAAAGTACCCCATGGTCGGGACAAACCCGATGCTCCGGCCCTGACGCCTCAAGCGTGCGATCTCTTTTTGCACACCTTTTTTTGTTTTGATGATCTTCACGGCTTTTTCCCTGTGATCAGAAAGACCGGGAACACGCGCATGTTTCCCGGCGAGATCTATTTTTCGATCCGTGTCGCGGTCACGGCCCGCACATCCAAGAAACCGGCGGCCTCCAATTCTCTGATCAGACCGTTGCGGTCAAATCCGAAATGAAGAACGCCCGTATTGTCCGAGTGGAAAGACCCGTCCTCGGTATCCAGATCGGCCAGGGCCACACGGCCTTGGGACCTGAGCGCCACAAAGATATCCCGGAGCAATCCCGGAACATCGAGAACATGATGCAGGGTCATGCTGCTGACCAGAAGATCGAAGCCCGTTGGGAGCGGCCCTCCCTTGCCAAGGTCCAGCAGCCTTGTTTCCACATTCCCGATCCCTCCGGCACGGACCTTGTCTTTAAGGACCTTGAGCATCCCGGTCGAAGAATCGACCCCCATGACCCTCCGGACCCTGGGTGCCAAGGCGAGCGTCAGAAGGCCTGTCCCGCATCCCAGGTCCACGGCCGTCTCTTGTCCCGAAAGAGGGATCTCCCGAAAGAGCGCATCCGCGATCTCTCGAGCGGTCCTGACCCGACGGGGATCCTCGTCCCAGGACGAGGCCCTCTCATCGAAATCCGCCCGCACTGGCCTTTCCATCACCTCGGACAAAGGCCGCATCACAAAATCCCTCTCACGCATCCTCGGATGCGGGATGACAAGGTCCGGCCCATTGAGTTTGACATCCCCGTAGAGAAGGATGTCGATGTCCAGGGTCCTCGGACCGTCCTTCACCGTGCGCACCCGCCCCAGAGCGGTCTCGATCTCCTGACAGACCCGAAG
>JAAYZZ010000047.1 GCA_012514595.1 Elusimicrobiota bacterium | reverse complement strand
TATCAGTTCGCGGCCTATCACCGTTTCGACTATACGCCCGATGACTGCAAGACCTATCATCGCTCTGTCCGCGATATTATCGTCCCGATCCGTCATGAGATCGACCGGCGTCGCAGGCAGTGCCTTGGCGTGGAAAGCCTTCGTCCGTGGGACACGGCCGTGGATGTCCTTTCTCGCCCTGCGCTCAGGCCTTTCTCGGATGTGTCCCGCCTTGAAGAAGGCGTGGGGCGGATCGTCCGGGGGATCGATCGGGACCTCGCGGAGCTGTATGAGGACATGCGCTCGCGCGGGCTCCTGGACCTTGCCAGCCGAAAAGGCAAGGCCCCTGGCGGGTACCAGAACACGCTCGATGAGGTGCGCAAGCCCTTTATCTTCATGAATGCGGTGGGGGTGGATGATGATGTGCGGACACTCCTTCATGAGTCAGGCCATGCGTTCCATGCGTATCTGTGCGCCTCTGATCCGCTTGTCGGGTATCGTCACGCGCCCATGGAGTTCTCGGAAGTCGCCTCCATGAGCATGGAGATGATGGCCAACGACGGGCTCGGAGAGTTCTACGGCCCGCAGGACGCCCGGCGTTCTGTTCTGGAGCATCTCGAGGGGGTCGTTTCGATCCTGGCGTGGGTCGCCACGATCGATGCCTTTCAGCATTGGATCTACGAGAATCCGGGGCATACGTCCGCTGAACGGGTCTCGAGATGGATCGCGTTGCATGAGGAGTACGGCGGCGGGGAGGTCGACTGGTCCGGTCTTGAGCCGGAACGGGCCGGGCTCTGGCATCGGCAGCTCCATATTTTCGAGGTTCCGTTCTACTACATCGAGTACGGGATCGCGCAGCTGGGGGCACTGCAGATCTGGCAGATGTTCCGTCGAGATCCGCAGGCCGCGGTCAAGGGGTACAAGACGGCCTTGTCGCTTGGAGGCTCGCGGCCCCTTCCGGAGCTCTTTTCGGCCGCGGGGATCCGGTTCGATTTCTCAGGACAGATCATCGCCTCGCTCATCGGCGATGTTCGTAAGGAAATGGAAAGGCTGGGGGCATGAAGCGCAGAATAGCCGGAGAGGGAAAGTATTTACGGTTCGTCATCCGTGACGGGTGGGAATATGTTGAAAGGGTCAACTCTTCGGGAGTTGTGATCATCGTGGCCATGACCGATGACCAGAAGGTCCTTTTCGTCGAGCAGTTCCGGCATCCCGTGGAGAGTAAGGTCATCGCCTTTCCGGCGGGGCTTGCCAATGACAAGAAAGAGGCCCGGCGGGAATCCCACTCTGAGGCCGCCCGCCGGGAGCTGGAAGAGGAGACAGGTTATCGCGCGCGTTCTCTTCGCCGGGTCTTTACGGGGCCCGTTTCGGCCGGGATGTGCAAGGACATGGTCGATATCTATCATGCCTCGGGTCTTCTCAAGGTCGGGGCCGGAGGGGGCGTTGAAGACCATGAGAACATCACGGTCCATGAGGTTCACCTGCAGACGGTCGATGCTTGGCTTGAGCGCCAGAGGCGCAAGGGGCTTCTGGTGGCCCCCAATATTTATGCGGGGCTTTATTTTTTGAAGTATGGGGGTCGGGCCTTCTCCCGGAAAAAGGGGCGATCGTGACCTCTTTGCGGAAATTATCGCATGAACAGATCGTATTGCGTCAGGTGGGACGTTCGCGACAACCACGGATCCCGCTGACCCTTGTCCTGGATAATATCCGCAGTCTTTTGAATGTGGGGTCGATCTTTCGGATCGCGGACGGTTTGGGGGTCGAACATGTCTGGCTCTGCGGGATCACGGGATATCCTCCTCAGGGAGGGATTTCCAAAACAGCGCTTGGTGCTGAAGAGAGCGTCGCCTGGACGCATCATCGCGATATCGTTT
>JAAYZZ010000046.1 GCA_012514595.1 Elusimicrobiota bacterium | reverse complement strand
CTTGACTTTTGAACGGGCATCCGTTATTCTTGTTCTGGAGAAACCGGAGAAACAGGAGGCGGCATGCCCAATGAAAAACCCCTCACAACAGGCGAGATCGCAGAGCTTTGCCATGTTCATTTGAGGACCGTCCTCCAGTGGGTTCACGACGGAAAGTTGAAGGCCTACCGCACGCCTGGTAACCACAGCCGCATCACGCTCGATGATTTCATTTCCTTTCTCAAGCAGTACAACATGCCGATCCCTGACGGGCTTTCGCAGCGGGGAGAATCGCGCAGGATCCTCATCGTCGATGATGATGTGAACATCGTGAGCGCGATCCGCCGCATTCTCAAGAAAGAGCCTTCCTTTGAGACGGAGACCGCTTATGACGGATTCGAGGCCGGGATCAATCTGCTTCTTTTTAAGCCCGACCTGATCATCCTTGATATTAAAATGCCGGGCATGAGCGGCTTCGAGGTCGCCCAGAAGATCAAGCGTTCCCCCAATTGCCAGCATGTGAAGATCATTGTGATCTCCGCCTATCTCGAGGAAGAGGACAAGGCGCGTCTCAAGCAGCTGGGGGTGGATTTGTGCATGGACAAACCGTTCAACTCTTCCATCCTTTTTGAGGAGGTCCGCTCGCTTCTCAAGGTCGCCTGATCCCTCTATCCTTCGATGTCGAACAAATCCTTTCCGCCTCTCTTTCTCGAACGCCTTGAGAAGATCATTCCCCGGGATCTTTTTGTGTCCACCTTGTCTTCGATGAAGGCCCCCGAGGTGGTCGTGCTTCGTGTCAACACCCTCAAGAGTTCTTTTGATGAGGTGGGCCCTAGGCTTTCTAGGGAGGGCTTTTCTGTCGAGAGGTCTGTCGTCTGTCCTCAGGCGATCGTCCTTCCTTCGCAGGAAAGGGAACGCCTGAGAGGGCACGCCTTTATATCCGATGGAAAGGTCTATCATCAGGGGCTTTCCAGCCAGTTGCCCGCCCTCGTCCTTTCGCCATGCCCCGGAGAGAGCGTTCTGGACCTGTGCGCGGCCCCGGGGAGCAAAACGACCCAGATGGCCGCGATGATGTCGAATGAAGGTGCCATCACGGCCGTTGAGATCGTCCGGGGACGATTCTATAAACTCAAGGCAGTGTGCGAGCTGTTGGGCGCAAAGAATGTGAGGCCGGTCCTGTGCGACGGTCGACGATTCCGTTCGGGGGATCTTTTTGACAGGGTCCTGGTGGATGCACCCTGCAGTTCCGAGGGGTTGTTCCGGGAGGGAGATCCTGAAAGCTTCGGGTACTGGAGCCCGCGAAAGGTCAAGGAGATGGCCCACAAGCAGAAAGGTCTTCTGCGGCATGCCGCGCGATTCGTTCGGCCCGGAGGGCGGCTTTTGTATTCGACATGTACCTTTTCTCCGGAAGAGAACGAGAGCGTTGTCGACTGGTTTCTGAAGGGGGATGAGGGAGGATTCTTTCTGGAGCCGATCGCGCTTGAGGGGGTCCCGAGGTATCCCTGTCTGGCCACCTGGGAGAAGAGGTCTTTCCTTTCGGATATTTCAGCCTGTTTGAGGGTCCTGCCCCGGGAAGGGTTCTCCGGGTTCTTTCTCGCCCAGTTCCGCCGGAGATCATGACCCCGGAATCTTCGGCAAAATCATGTTCCCGTCAGAGATGAGTTGTGGCATAATATCCGCCTGTTTGTTGCGGGATCCTTCTACGACCAAATATTATGAATATCCTTGATCTTAAAAAGGGGGAGTCTTTTGTTGTTTCCCGTGTGGCCTTGAGGGGTCAGATCGGGCGACGCCTTTCGGATATGGGGTTTGTCCAGGGGGCCCGGGGAACTCTTATCCGCAAGGCCCTCTTGGGAGACCCGATCCAGGTCAAGATCTGTCATTATGACGTTTCCTTAAGACGGCTGGAGGCGGGGGGCATTGAAGTCGAGCCCGCCTCTTCTTCGCCGGGGAAGGATTGAGATGTCCAGGGTGATCACGATCGCATTGGCGGGGAACCCTAATTCAGGGAAGACCACCATCTTCAATGCCCTGACCGGGTCCCATCAGAAGGTCGGCAATTATCCCGG
>JAAYZZ010000004.1 GCA_012514595.1 Elusimicrobiota bacterium | reverse complement strand
GGAAGCTTCGGGGCCGCCGAGGCCTTCTGCTCCGGGGAATCGAACGCGAAGACGATCCCGCGCTCATCAACGGATTCGACCGTAAAATAGTCGTCCGTGGCACGTTTCCCGTCGGGGGCCATGAACACAAAACTTTCCCCGGTGCGGGCGATATCCCTGGGCGCCATCTTCTGCCGATCCTGATGTCCGTTCTCCGTCGGTATCCCGTTCCTTCGGCGCAGACCGTTCACCCTGAAGGCATCATTCAGGGCATCGGAAGACAGCTCCAGAGAGCTATAGACATATTCGCTGCCGAAACTGTTACGGATACGGACGCTACGGTGGTCCAGAACCTTCCAGAGGGTCCAGATCATATGATAAAGCGGTGCCAGGCGTCCCATCTGGACCTCGCCCCAGAAAGCGGCACGCGCCTTCTCGAAATCCGCACTGCGTTTGGAACCCAGGGCGATCAGATCCCCGCACCAGCGCAGGGCCTCCTCGGGATGACCAGCCCCGCGAAGCGTTTCGAGGGCGGCCAGCGCGGCCTTGTGGAACTCGAGGGACTCACACCCCAAGGCCGCGGCCTCGAAAAGCGTTTTGCGTGCCGGATCGATCTGCCCTGCGGACAGAAGGGTTGAGACCCGTCGGAGCGTCTCCTTGCGGGAGCGGATCACAGCCTCCAGCGCCCTCTCCTTCTCGCGGAAACGGGGGTCCCGGGAGAACTTCTTGACCAGCGAACGGATCTCCTCGCGCGCATGATCAGGATTGCGCGCCGCAGCACGGCAGATGGCTGCATACGCCTCGATCCGCGACCGCAGGGCCTCTACCGCCGCCTTCCAGGCCCCTGTCTGGTCCGGAAGACCATGGATCTGTTCCAGCGCCGGAGCAAGCTCTTCCCCCTGGTACATCTTTTCGATCGCGATCAGCCGCTGACAGATCCCCAGGGACCTGATCAGGTCCGCATTGTCCGGAAGGAGCCCCAGGGCCTCATGGACCTGAAGAAGCGCCCCGGAGAAGTCCGACGAGCGAAGAGCCTGCTCCGCGGCCTTCTGGGCCTGGACGACCAGACGCGCCTTTCCCCCGATCCTGCGGACCTCTTCCAACCCCTCCCTGAAAGATCGATCGCCCGCAAGTCTGACGCGCCGCTCCGCCGTATCGATCCTGAGGAACCGCTCAGCGTACAGCGCCGCGTCTTCGTAACGCCCCTGGCCGATCATGTCCTCCATATCCCGGATCACGACCGCGGGCTCCCTGCCGACAACAGAGGCCATCTCGGCGATCAGCCCCTCCAGAAGCCGGCCCCACCGGACATCCGGCACAAGACGGGTATCGATCTCTCTCAAACGCAGCAGTGTCGCCGGAGAAACAAAATTAGCCAGAAGGCCGATAATATTCTCAAAGACCGTTCCGCTGATCTGGCCGTCGGCCAAGGCCCCGGTCAGCCGGTCCAAAAGGATCTCCCGGAACTTCTCAGAGCGCCGCGCCATCAGGAACGCCAGCCAGAAATCTCGACGATCCTGAGGGATCTCCTCGCGCAGGAACTCGGCCAGAACGGTCTTCTCAAAAGTCTCAAAGACATCAGGAGAGACAAAGACAAGCGCCGCCGAGAACTCAAGGGCCAGCCCCCGCCTCATCCATTCCTCCCCGGTATAGGCAAAGATCCTTTCCGGGATCTCGACCGCACTCCCCCCCCGTCTGACCATCAAGGTCAAGGCCATGGCGAGGACCCCGACGAAAAGATACGGGGATCCCGTATCCCGGAAATTGGCAAAACGGGCCAGGAACTCCTCATCCTCCCGTCGGATAAAATACTCGACCAGAAGAAGGCTGTCCCTGGCCCCGGGATACTCGTCGGCCGCACGGACCAGAATGTCATCCAGAACAGATGCGGTGGCCGGGTCCTCCTCCCAGTCCCCGCGATCGGTCATCCAGCGGACCAGCAGCGCATAGGCATAGATCGCATCGAATAGCGAGGGAAGAAGCCCGGGG
>JAAYZZ010000045.1 GCA_012514595.1 Elusimicrobiota bacterium | reverse complement strand
GTTCAGGCCACGGCCGATGACCTTGTCTATGAGGGTTTTGTCTCCCGGGATGTCCAACAAAAGCTCTCGCCGGGGCAAGACCTTTTCTGGATCCGTCAGGAGGGGCGTCTTGAGGTCGGGGCCCCGGTAGCGGGGACCGTTCTTTTTGTGGGGCAAGAGCCGGAAATGGCGAACGGCATGTATCGGCTTCGTGTCCGTTTCGAGGAACGCGTCCCCCAGGAAGGGGCCATGGTCGTGGCCCGGATCCATTTCGGCACCGTTGAGAAGGTCATCAGCGTTCCCGTGGAGAGCCTGGACATGGAGGGGGGGCATTATTTCGGATGGGTCGTGCGCGAAGGGAAGGCCCGTCGGGTCTCCTTGTCTGTCGCTCAAAGGGACGGCTACGGAGCTATTGTCAGTGAGGGGCTTGTGGCTGGGGATCTTTTTGTCGTCGGGGGCTCAACATTTCTTCAGGAGAACGATCTGGTCATGATCGTCAAAAATAAGGAACAGGTATTATGATCCGATTTTTTGTTCGTCACCCGGTCACGACGATCATGTTCGTGATGGTCTTTGTGGTCCTGGGGATCTCGTCCTATCTCAAGCTCAATATCGAGGAGGTCCCCTCCGTTGATTTTCCGATCGTGACCGTGAGCGTTCAGTATCCCGGCGCGACCCCCCTGGAGGTGGAGACCCTGGTGATCGACAAGGTCGAGGATGCGGTCTCGGAGCTTTCCGAGATCAAGAAGATCCGCAGCGAATCCTTTGACAACTTTGGATATGTGTTTATCGAGTTCCTTTTGTCGGCGGATGTCAACGTGAAATCGATCGAGGTCAAGGATAAGGTCGAGGCGATCCTCAATGACCTTCCGGAGGATATTGAAAAGCCGGTGATCGAGAAGTACGATCCGCTCGTGACGCCCGTCATGGAGCTTGTTCTGGTGAGCGACACGGTGAGCGAGAGGGACATGTATGAGTTTGCGGACAAGCGCTTCAAACAGAAACTGTCCTCCCTGGAAGGGGTGGCCAATATTGACATTTATGGAGGAAAAGAGCGGCAGATCAATGTGAAGGCAGATCCGCTCCTGATGAAGCAGTACTACCTGACGATCACGGACATCGTGGATGCCGTTGCCGCCAGGAACAAGAACATCCCCGGAGGGCTCCTCGAGAAAGAGGGGGATTCTCTGAGCATCCGATTTGTGGGAGAGTTTGCAGATCCTCAAGAGATCGGGGATCTGGAGATCACGACAGATGATGGCCGCACGATCAGGGTGAGGGACGTGGCGAGCGTGACGGACGGATCGAAGAAGGTCGATTCCATTGCCCGTTATAACGGCCAGAGCGCGGTCGGGTTGTCCGTCATGAAGGTCTCGGACGGGAATGCCATCCGCATCTACCAGAAGTTCCAGAAACGCTTTAAGGAGTTCCAAGAGTTCCTTCCCCCGGGCGTGGATCTCAAGATCGCGGCGGACAACACCACGTCCATCATGGAGGAGGTCAAGGGCACCCAGGAGAATATTATTCTGGGGATCCTGTGCACGATCCTCCTTCTGTTCCTGTTCACCGGGAATTTCCGGATCACGCTGATCTCCGCGGTCATTATCCCCACATCCATCATATCCACGTTCTTTCTGATGGACCTGTCGCATTTCTCGATCAACATTGTCACGCTTCTCTCGATGGCGACCGCCCTGGGGACCCTGATCGCCAATGCCATTATCATTATCGAGAATATCCTGGTGCATCTGAAGAAAGGGGAAGAGCCGCATAACGCAGCGGTCATCGGGACCGAAGAGGTCCTGGTCGCGGTCCTCGCCTCCACGGGGACGAACCTGGTCGTGTTCACGCCGATCGCCTCCATGGGCGGTATCGTCGGGCAGTTCTTCCGTCCGTTCGGGCTGACGGTCATCTATGCGACCCTCTTTTCGCTCCTGGCATCCTTCACGCTGACCCCGATGATGTGCGCCCTGGTCCTGGGGGCCCAAAAGGGAGAGAGGAAACGCTCCTGGTTCTCGCGTCCCTTCTACTGGTTTGTCGATGCGACGGACCGCGCGGTCGAATTCATGAAGAAGGAATATGGGCATGTCTTCCGTGCCTCTTTCCGGTACTGGAAATGGACATTGATCCTGGCGGTCATTGTCTTTTTCTCGATGAAGGTCTACATCCCTTATTTGGGGTCTGACTTCATGCCGAAGTCGGACACGGACAAGATCTTTCTTTCGGCTGCCCTGCCGCAGGGGGCCACGATCGATCGCAGCCTTCAGGTGGCCAAGATGCTCGAGGAGAAGGTCGCACAGATCCCGGAGGTCACATCCTATCTTACGCGGGTCGGGAACAATGGCGTCGAGAACATCGAGATCACGCTCAATCTGATAGAGGCGGAGAAACGCCGGAAGACCGATATGGACATCATCGATGGCCTGGTTCCCTTTCTTTCGCGGATCCCGGACCTGGAGACGCGCCTGAGCCGTGGATGGGATTCCGATGCCGATGTCCAGATCAACCTTTACGGGAAGGATTATGATGAAATGATCCGCCTGTCAGGCGCACTCAAGGTCCTCATGGAAGACACGGGATATTTTCGATCGGTCCTTTCTTCCTACAAGAAGCCGAAGAAAGAGATGCGCTTTGTTCCGGACCAGGAGGCGACGAACCATTATGGTCTCACGGCGTCAAAGATCGGCGGTATCCTCAGGACCGCGGTCTACGGAGATGATACCAACACCTACAAAGAGTCCGGCGAGGACTACAAGATCAATGTGGAACTGGCCGATGAGTACAAGCGGGATTTTGATGATGTGGGTGCTATCGACATCATCACCCATAAGGGACTTTTTCCGATCACCCAGTTCGGGGCCCTCCAGGACGGTACGGCGCTTCCGGCGATCAAACACCGGGACCGTAATAGGGTCATTTCCGTGGATGGGGACTTGTCCAAGGGATCTCTGGGTGTGGCTGCAGCCGAGATCAACAAACGGGTGAAGGAAAAGATGACCTTTCCCGAGGGGTACGGGTATCGGTATACGGGGGATTCGGAACACCAGGAGGAGTCGAGCGCC
>JAAYZZ010000044.1 GCA_012514595.1 Elusimicrobiota bacterium | reverse complement strand
TGGGCGGACATGAAGAAATCCCTGTCCGAGTCCTTGACCACCTTCTCAAGCGGCTGCTTGGTGTGCTTGGAAAGGATCTGGGACAAGGCTTCCTTCATACGCAGGATCTCTTTGGCCTGGATGTGAATGTCGCTGGCCGTCCCCTCCGCCCCTCCCCAGGGCTGGTGGATCATGATGCGGGCATTCGGAAGCGCGAAACGTTTTCCCGTTGCTCCGGCGGCCAGAAGGACCGCCCCCATGCTCGCGGCCTGTCCGATACAGAACGTCGAGACCTTGGGTTTCAGGAACTGGATCGTGTCGTAAATCGCCAGCCCCGCGGTCACGGAACCTCCCGGAGAGTTGACATACAGGCTGATATCTTTCTCTGTATCTTCAGACTGGAGAAATAAAAGCTGCGCCACGATCAGGTTCGCCACATTGTCGTCAATGGCAGAGCCCAGAAAAATGATCCGCTCCTTGAGAAGGCGCGAATAGATATCGTAGGACCTCTCCGCATGTCCCGTGCTCTCGACGACCATAGGGATCAGAACGTTCTTAACCATTCTTTGCCTCCTCCCACTTGGCTTCCTTCAGAAGGAACGCCATGACCTTGACCGGAAGACTCTCGTTCTTTTCGACCGTGATGTTCTCCGCCTGGGCAATCTTCTGAAGGATCAAAAACAACCGCACATCCTTCTCGGCCGCCTCCTCAAACTGCTTCTTGTTCTCCTCAAGGCGCTGGGCCACATCCTCATCCTTCGCGCCGTACTGCTTCATCTTCTGACGGAAATCCTCCAGACGTCCCTCGATCTGGCGGGCGACCAGGGACTGCGGCACCTGCAGCTTGGCCTTCTTGAGAAGGACCTCGACCAGCTGGTTCTCGACGTCCAGCCGGTTCTGCCGTTCCTTGTCCATCTCCATGTTCCTCAAAATGGCCTTCTTCAGGTCCTCAAGCGTGGGAAATCCCATGCCCTTGGCGAACTCGTCATCAAGGGTCGCATTCTCCTCCATCCCCCGTCCCTTCTTGAAAAGGTCCAGGGTCCGGTTCAATTCCTCGTCGGTCACCTCGGCGCTCTTTTTGGTGACCGTGATCCCCTTGTAATCGGAGACCTCGACCTCGGGCCGGACATCGAAGATCGCGCGGAACACGAGCCCTCCCTCCTTGAGCTCCACCTGGTCGATGAGAGGAAAGTCGATCGGGTCCAGGGCCTCGTTCTTGATCCCCTCCTGATAGACTTCAGGGATCAGGTTCTTGAGCATTTCCTCCCTGGCCACGTTCCCGTGGGCGGAGGCCACGACGTTGCGGGGGGCCTTGCCCTTGCGGAACCCGGGGATCTTGGCCTCTTTGACGATGGCGCTCAAGACCTCATCCATTTTCTTGGTGACGCGGTCCTTGGGGACCTCGAACTTCATTTCTCGACGCAGAGCGTCGACCTTTTTGACAGAGACTTTCATCGAAAAAAACTCCTTTTCACTACATGGTGAACTTCTCGCCCAGATAGATCTTCCGGGCCTTGGGGTCGTTGATCAGGTCCTGGGCCGTCCCTGAGATCAGGATGCGGCCGTCGGCCACCAGATACGCCCTGTCGACGATGGACAGCGTTTCGCGGACATTATGGTCAGTCAATAATATACCCAAACCGCGCTTTTTCAAATCTTTTATGATCTCTTGTGCCTCGGCCACGACGATGGGATCGATCCCGGAGAACGGCTCGTCCAAAAGGAGGAACGAAGGGTTGGTGACCAGGGCCCGGGTGATCTCCAGACGCCGCCGTTCGCCGCCGGAGAGCGTGTAGGCCTTGCTGCGGGCCAGATGCGAGATGTTCAGTTCCTCCAGGAGCGATTCGAGCCGGCGCCTGCGCTCCTGCGGACCGATCTCCAGGGTCTCAAGGACCGCCATGATATTCTCTTCGACCGTGAGCTTCCGGAAGATCGAAGGTTCCTGCGCCAGATATCCCATCCCGAGACGGCACCGGTCATGGATAGGCTTCTTGGTGATGTCCTCCTGGTCAAAGAGGATCTGCCCCCGGTCAGGCGTAATGATCCCGACCGCCATGTAAAAACTGGTGGTCTTTCCCGCCCCGTTCGGGCCCAGAAGCCCCACGATCTCGGATCTCCCGACGGAAAGGCTCAGGCCGTTGACGACCGAACGCCCGCCGTAGATCTTCACAAGGTCCCTGACTTCCAAAAGGTCCATGATCTCTCCTAGTTGCTCAAGAATGACTGCGTATTCACGTCGCCGGAGTCGATGATGAGCTTGGGGCGCCCTGTCAGGGTCACCCTCTGGTCCTCCGCGCGATAGACCAGGGCCTCGGAATGGGTCACGTTCCCGTCCTGATGAAGCTCCACATTCCCGGTGCAGACGATCTCCTGGATCTTCCGTGTCCGCGGATCAAAACGGACGTCCATGACATCAGAGACAAGTTTTCGGCCGGAATCCAGTTCGATCGCGACGACATTATCCCGAAAGACCGCGACCTGGCGGACCTGGTCGAGCTCCATAGGGCCATCGCAGGTGATCTGGATGCGGTTCTTCCCTTTTCCTTCCGGAGGGACGGTCTCGATGTCTGCCGTGACGGCCGCCTTGAGCCGGGCCTCCTTAAGGCTCGGATGGGCCTCGAATCCCTTTCCGACGATGATCATGTCCTTGTCCTCGATCGTGACCAGATCCTCAGTCTCCACAAGATCGGCATCCCGTCGCCACTGGAGAGTATCGGTCTTCATCTGGGCCCCCGTCTGGGCCGTGATGACCACATCCTGCTCCAGGTCCACATTTCCGGTTATTTTGTCGATCGTTCCCTTTCGCGCCTTGAGATTCATGTCCTGTTCGCCATAAGAATTGGCATCGACATTCGTCAGGGCCACCTGATCACCGACGATGTCTGCACGGTCCCCCTTGACATCCCAGGCCTTCTCCCCGCCCTCACCGTAACCGACCAGATTGAACCCCTCGATCTGTTGGGCCAGGGCCGGAGAGGCATCCTCTGGTTCAGCGGCTACCAGAGCCCCATCGCCGCAAAAGGAGTATCCGGGGTCCTGTGTCTGTCTTTTTCTCAGGTCATTCCCCTCGATAAAGACAAAGCCTTCTTCTCTCAAGCCGGTCATGTCATCGAAAGGACGCGTGGAACAGCCGGGATAAAGAATGTCCCCGCCATCCTCGCTTTTGATGACGTCCAGGAAACATTCCCTGGTCTGCGCATTGCAGATGAATCCGGCGACCGGATCCGCAGAAAAAGAGGGCAGGGCGAGAACGGCGCCGGTAAAGACCAAAGAACCGATAATAAAAAGGATCTTCATTTGACTGGCCAGGCCCCCTGAGCCTTCAGGATTTTCTCGATGATCTCTCGAACCGCTCCGCGGCCTCCCTTCGACTTGGCGACAAGGTCCGCAACAGCCCTCACCTCGGAGGCCGCATCTGCGGGACAGGCGGCCATCCCGACCCGGCCCAGGATCTCCAGGTCAGGGAGATCGTCCCCGATAAAACAGACCTCCTGGCCGGTCACTCCCAAGGCGCTCAACATTTTTTCAAAGGCCTTGATCTTGGGATAGGCGTCGAGATAGACCTTGTCGATCTTGAGGTCCTTCATGCGGGCCCTGACCGCCCGGCATCCCCGGGCCGAGATCACTGCGGTCTTCAGCCCTCCCCTCCGGGCCAGGCTGATGGCCAGACCATCCTTCACGTCGAAGAACTTCAGCTCCCGCCCCAGATCATCAAAAACGATCCGTCCGTCGGTCATGACACCGTCGACGTCCATGGCGATCAGCTTGATCTTTTTAAGGATGCTTCTCATCGGGCCAACCCCGCTTTCAGGAGATCCTGGACATCCAAAAGACCTACGAGCCCTCCCTTGGCGTCAACGACCGGAAGCTCGTCCACTTTCTTTGAAAGCAAAAGATCGAACGCCTCCGTGGCCAAACGGTCCTTCCGGATCGTGAGGGGTTTTCGGGTCATCACATCCGAGACCGGACGGGACAGGACATTCGCATCCTCCTCAAGATGGCGCCGGAGGTCCCCGTCCGTAAAGATCCCGCAGAACTTTTTCTTTTTATCGACGACGCAAGCCGAACCGCACCGGGCCCGCGTGATCGCAAAGAGCACGTCCTTGACCTTCATCGTGGCCGGGACGCGGGCATAATGAGCGCCTTTGCGCATCACATCCTCAACGGTCAAAAGAAGCCGGCGCCCCAGACTTCCGCCGGGATGATAGAGCGCAAAATCTGCGGCCTTGAAATCCTTGCGGTCAATGAGACACGCGGCCAGGGCATCCCCCATCGCGAGCGTCGCGGTTGTCGAGGCCATGGGCGCGAGGCCGAGAGGGCACCCCTCTTTCTTGACGCTGCAATTGATCGTGAGATCGCAATACCTGCCCAGGGTCGAGTCCTTTCGGCCCGTCATGGCAATGGTCCGGCATCCGATCTTTTTGAGCGTTGGAAGAAGCCGGATCGTCTCCTCGGTCTCTCCACTCGAGGAGATCAGGATCACAATGTCCTGACGGGTCACCTGTCCGAGGTCCCCGTGGACCGCCTCGGCACTGTGCATGTAGATGCTCGGTGTTCCGGTCGAGGAAAGCGTCGCGGAGATCTTCCGGGCGATGATACCTGTCTTGCCCATGCCCGCGACCACCACACGACCGGGGCATTTGGCTATGACATCGACCGCCCTGGAGAACTGGTCATCCAGATTGCGGACCAGGGCCTTGAGAGCCCCGGCTTCGATCAAAAGGACATCCTGGGCACGTTTGAGCACCATGGGCTTATCCCCTCTTTCCTTTCACGATACGGTCGATCTTCATCATCTCCGCCAGGAGCGGTTCGAGCTTGTTCAAGGAGAGCATATTCGGTCCGTCCGAAAGGGATCTCTTCGGGTCCGGATGCGTTTCCATGAAGACAGCGTCGACGCCGGCGGCGACCCCGCAACGCGCCAGGAGCGGGACGAACTCGCTGCGGCCGCCCGTTGCGTGCCCCAGTCCTCCGGGCTGCTGGACACTATGGGTCACGTCATAAACGACCGGATATCCGGTCTGCGCCATGATGTCCATGGCGGTAAAATCCGTCACCAGATTGTTATAACCGAAAGAGACCCCCCGCTCCGTCAGAAGGATCTTCTGGTTCTTGGTGCTCTCGATCTTGCCGATGATCGACCGCATGTCCCAGGGGGCCAGGAACTGCCCCTTTTTCACATTGACGACTTTTCCCGTGTAACCGGCCTGAACGACCAGGTCCGTCTGGCGGCACAGGAAGGCCGGGATCTGGATGATGTCCAGGACCTCGGCCGCCCAATCCACATCGCACGCCTCATGCACATCGCTCAACACAGGGACCCCCAAGCGCTCCTTCACCTCCAGAAGAATGTCAAGACCCTCGTCGATACCAGGGCCTCGAAAAGAAGCGATAGATGTCCTGTTTGCCTTGTCATAGCTCGCCTTAAAAACAAAGGGCACCTTGAGTCTTTTTGTGATCTTGACAAGGTCCATGGCGATCTTGAGGGTCTTTCTTCTGTCCTCAATAACGCAGGGGCCCGCGATAAGAACAAAAGGCGCGCCGCCGCCAAAAGAGACATCCCCGGTTTTTACAACCTTCTTTCTCATGGTCATCCTTTCAGGATCCGGGCGACCCTATCGAGATCCTCGGGCGTGTCGACCCCGATCGCTTCAGTCCCGGTGATCACGCAGCGGATCCGATGCCCCGCCTCGAGGACCCGTAACTGCTCCAGCTTCTCCTCCGTCTCGAGAAAGGACTTTGGCCACCGGCAATACTCGAGCAAGAAAGACTTTTGATAGGCATAGATCCCCAGGTGCCGGAACCGACCGGAAGGGTCCGCGACCCCGGCGTCCCGACGATAGGGGATCGGAGAACGGGAGAAATACAGGGCATCACCCTGTGTGTTGCAGACCACTTTCACCACGTTGGGATCCTTGAGGTCCTCTATCTTTTTGATCCGGGCCATGGCCGTGACCATCGGGGCCCCGCTCTGTTCGGCCTCCCGGACAAGGGCATCGACAAGCGCGGGCTCTATGAGCGGTTCATCCCCCTGGACATTCACCACGATATCGCATGCGATCTTTTCGACCGCCTCGGCGATCCGGTCCGATCCCGACGGATGGTCGGGGCGGGTCATGACGGTCTTCGCGCCAAAAGCCCCGCAGCGCTCGGCGACATGTGTCTCATCACATGCGATCAACAGATCGGAAAGGCGCGAACAGGTCCTCACCCGCTCCCAGACATGCTGGATAAGCGGCTTGCCGCAAAGGTCTGCCAGGATCTTTCCGGGGAACCG
>JAAYZZ010000043.1 GCA_012514595.1 Elusimicrobiota bacterium | reverse complement strand
GCCATGCCGCAAAGAAGGATAATGATGGAGAGAACAAAAAAGACAATGACCGTGCGTCCGGCTGTTTTCATAAGCGGCCCCCTCGAAATGGAAACATCTTCATTATAAAAAACCTCTCGATGAAGTAAAGACCAAAAGATGAAAAAGTCCGCTCCCCATCAAGCATACTCCCGGAACTCTTCGGGAAGCGGGGCCCAGATCTCCAAGGGTTCCTTTAAGAGCGGGTGAACAAAATGAATGGCCTGGGCATGGAGGGCCAGACGGGGGAATGAACCCTTCTGACCGTACTTGTCATCTCCGAGAATGGGATGCCCGACATGCCTCATGTGCAATCGCAGTTGATGCGTGCGCCCGGTCCGCGGGAACAGGGCGACCAGCGTGCACCCTTTGTGCCTCCTGATCACCGTGTAGTAGGTCGTGGCCTCCTTGGCCTCCTCCCCTTCGCGGGCGATCCGCCGCATGTCATGATACTTCGCGTGGCGCGCGATCCCGGCCTCGATCATCCCCTCGTCGTACTGAACGACCCCCTGAACGAGGGCGACATACCGCTTCTCGATCGTATGCTGTTCGAACTGACGACCCAGATGAACATGGGCCGCGTTCGTCCTGGCCGCCAGGATCACCCCGGAGGTCTCCTTGTCCAGCCGGTGGACGATCCCCGGACGTTTGGGCCCGTTCACATCCGAAAGGGTCTGCACATGATGCACCAGGGCATTCACCAGGGTCCCGCCATAACGTCCGGCAGCCGGATGAACGGACATCCCCGAAGGCTTGTTGATCGCGATGAGCGATTCGTCCTCGTAGAGGATATCCAGCGGGATATCCTCCGGATGGATCCTCTCGTCGGGATAATCGTCAAAAAGGATCTCCACTAAAACCTGGTCCCTCTCCTGGACCATGTCGCGCGCCTTGCACGGCTTTCCGTTCAGCTGGACCCGGCCGGCCTCGATGATCCTCTTGGCGAACATCCGCGAGGGGATCTCCTCTGGAAGACGCCGGGTGATCATCACGTCCAGCCGCTGCCCCGCCTCGTCAAAAGTGACCGTCAGGACATGCGCGCTCATCGACGGGACCTCAGGAGGATCACGGCCCCGGCCATCATGATCGCAAGACTGGCATACTGAAAGACGCTCAGGACGCCGGCCTGGATATGGTCGGCGCGGAAGAATTCGACGAGGAACCGCTCAAGTCCGCTCAGGACCAGATACCAGCCAAAGACATATCCCGCCGGCCGGGAACGCTGCTGGAAAAAGCGAAGGAGCAGGAAGATCATGAGCTGGGCGAGAGACATATAGATCTGTGTCGGATGAAGCCGCATGCCCCAGACCGGAAAATAAAGCCCCCAGGCCACGGGCTTGCCGTAACAGCATCCGTTCAAGAGACACCCGATGCGGCCGATGGCATGGCCCAGCGCGATGTAGGGCGCCACCAAGTCCAGGAATTTCCAGACGGGGACATGCCGGCGACGCAAAAAAACGATCCCGGCCAGGATCCCGCCGAGAAAACTCCCCTGCCAGGCCAGACCCCCGCGATGGATCATGATGATCTCCAGGGGATCAAGAAGAAATGACGAGAGATTCAGAAGAACGAAGAGGACCCTCGCCCCCACGATCCCCCAGATCACGACAATAAAAACAAGATCGTGGACCAGACCCTCCTCATATCCCGCCTGACGAGCCGCCCGTGTGAGAAGGCTCCACACGACAAGAACGGCCACGGCCAAAAGGACGCCATAAGACGTGATGGTCAACGGACCAAGATGGGCAAAGACAGGATGCACGGCCCCTCCTTAAGAGTGAGGATGCTTGCGGATCAATTCCTTTTGTGCCGAGGGAAGGCATTTGATCAGGATCAGGATAGCCCCCAAGGTAATGGCGCTATCCGCCACATTGAAGACCGGCCAGACACGGAAGTCCAGGAAGTCAATGACATGCCCGAGGGTGATCCTGTCGATCAGATTGCCGATGGCCCCGCCCAGGATCAGGGAGAACGCCACGATGTAGGACCTGTCCAGCTCCCCGAACTTGTAATAATAATAGACATTGTACATCAGAAGTCCGAGCGCGATCACCGGAACGACCAGAAAGACGAATCCGTTGTCCTTGAACATCCCGAAAGCCACTCCGGTATTGTGGACAAGGGTAACATGAAAGACGCGAGGAATAACAATGAGGGATTCTCCGTGATCCAGAAAGGAGGAAAAAAAGATCTTTGTCGAGCGGTCCAGGGCCACCACACCGGCCACGGTCCCGAGGAAGATCACAACATCAAGGAAAGAGCGATACCTGTTCATCATGGGTCTCAGCCATGCTTGTATGGAAAGAAAGAAGGGCAGCCGCCGGTCTCTTTCAAGCAACTGCCCCCCTCCCTGTTTCCAATATCGTCCGGTCACCGGCCGGCCTTACGATCCAT
>JAAYZZ010000042.1 GCA_012514595.1 Elusimicrobiota bacterium | reverse complement strand
GAGATCCCTGTCTGGGGATCGGCAAGGGCCGTGATCGCCGAGGCGATCCTCCGGCTCAGGTCATAACGATCATATTCCGTCCCCTCTCCGGGAGATGGCTGATGGAACGATCGAAGCGGCAAATGGGGCATGCTGGGTACCTGATAAGGGGCCACGGATGAAAGAACGGCCTGCACAACGGGAAGCGGGTCTGACACAGAGGAACTCTCCGCTCCCTGGACCGCGACGGCCGGGACCGAAAGCAAAAAAAAGACAAGAGCCGCCTGAAACCCCGCGGTCCTGCGCATGGCGCACCTCCTCTGGATCATCCACCCTGAGGAAGTATAGCCCATCTTTTTGACAAAAAACAAGGGGACTACCGTAACTTTTCCCGCAACGCCCTTTCGAGCGCGATCAGCCGGGCCTTGCGGCCGTCATCCTTTCCGGCATACTTTCCCACATCCCCATCCGAACGCACCACTCTGTGACAGGGAATGATGAGCGGCCAGGGATTCCTGCGCAACGCGGACCCCACAGCACGCACCGCCTTGGGGCGACCGATACGACGAGCCACCCAGGCATAAGTGCGGGTCTCGCCGAAGGGGATTTCCAGGGTCGCCTTGAGAACCTTCGTCTGAAAAGCGGTCATCAGGACATTCTTCCTCATCCTCGACCTCCCGAGATCCCCGCGAACCGGCGACGGACGGCCCTGTAAAAATGGAACTTCGGGACTCCGACGGAGAGGGCGATCCCGTGGGACGAGTCGACAGGGATCCCGTTCTCTTCCCGGAACTCCCGACGGGTCAAGGACAAAAGCGGGACCAAGGTCCCGATCAGGCACGACCCCAATCCCAGACCCTCGGCCGCGAGCATGGCATAAGTCGCAGCGATCGCAGGATCATGCTCCCCGCTTGCGGAGGTGAACACAAAAACCAGAGGGGGATCATAAAAGAGAACATCCTTTTTCTGGCGGGCCTCGGAAAGAATTCCTCGTACCAGGGGGGCCCCCTCCCTGAGCTCGCGGTGGTTCCTAGACGACATGACCAGCCGCAAAAGCCGCACCCCCCAGGGAGAGAACATCCACGCCGAGCGCTCGATCTCGGCGATGAACCCGCGGAAGAACGTCCGAACAGCCGCGCGTCCTTCAAGCACGGTCACCCGGACATCCGATGGCGGAATCCCGACAGGGGCCTGCTGCGCGGCCTCGAGGATCCGGTCTTTCGCATCCGAAGGGACCTCTTCTTCCGTGAAATGCCGAATGCTGCGCCGCCCCGAAATAAGACGCAAAAACTCCACATCCGAAGCGGGCCGCGAGCCCGGGAACGGGACAATATCCTCCGAAGGAAATGCCGCGCTCGTGACCCGGATCGCATCCTGCGGACACACCGCCGCGCACTGGCCGCAGCTGATGCATCCCAGGGCCGGCCGCAGCGCCTCGACGACGTGTCCGCCCTCAAGCGCGAGATACTCGCACGGACAGACCGAAACGCATCGCCCGCAGCTGACGCAGTCCTCGGTCACTCGAAGCGTGACCTGCCCTCCTGTAATGGTCGCCATGGATCCCCCCTATGTTCTTCCGGTCATCTTTTTGCTCCGCAACAGGCGGTGATAGCTTACGGCAAAACGGTGCGCCTCATCCCGCGCCCGCTGAAGGAGTTTGAGGGCCAGGGAATCGCGCGAGAATCCGACGGGTTTTCTCCGGCCGGGAACAAAGACCTCCTCCTCGCGCTTGGCGAGCGACACGACCGGGATCTCGGCCCCGAGGGCCTTCAGCTCGGACACCGCCGCCCCGAGCTGCCCCTTCCCTCCGTCGATGACGATGAGGTCGGGAAAAGGAACTCCCTCGCGCTTGAGCCGGCCGTAGCGTCGGCGCACGACCTCCGCGATCATCCGAAAATCGTCGAGGCCTTGGACCTCGCGGATCCTAAACCGCCGGTAATTCTTCTTGTCCGGCCGGCCGTTCCAGAAGGAGACCATCGAGCCCACCGAATGCTCCCCGAAGATCGTCGAAATGTCGAAACATTCGATCCGCTGAGGAGACCGCGGAAGTCCCAACGCCCGCTCCAGCTGCTCCGCCTCCTTGAAATAATTCACATCAGGGCTTGAGGCGTAGAGCGCCCCGATCGCCCGCAGCTGGTCACGTACCCGGGCCGCGGCCTCGAAATCGCGCGCGCGTGCCAGACGCTCCATCTCTTCATGAAGCTCACGGTAGAGATCGTCCTTCTCTCCGGAAAGGATCTGCGCAATATGACGGATGGTCCGCCCGTACTCGGTCTTTTGGACCTTGCCCACACAAGGGGCCGAACAAAGACCGATGTCATGATAAAGGCAGGTCTTCTCTGGAAGAGGATCACAGGTGCGGAAGGGAAAGATCCGCCGGATGAGCCCCAGGGCCTCGCGGATCAGCCTTGCATCCGTATACGGCCCAAAAACCCCCTTCACCCCCGGGGTGATGGAGGTTTTCCGAACAACATGAACCCGGGGGAACTCCTCTGCCGTGATCTCAATGAAGGGATAGGACTTTCCATCCTTGAGCTCGATGTTGTACTTGGGAAGATGCTGTTTGACGAGGGCGGCCTCAAGGATCAGGGCCTCAGCCTCGCTCTGCGTGCCCATGACGTCGATGTCCGCGATGCGGGAGACCAGAAGGTCGGTCTTGATATTCTGCGCCCTCCCCCGAAAATAGGACTGCACACGCCTGCGCAGGGACACCGCCTTGCCGATATAGATGATCTTTCCGTCGGAGTCTTTCATGAGATAGACGCCGCTGGTCAAAGGAAGAGAACGGATCTTATTCTTGAGATCTGGCGTCATAAGAAAGCCCAAAGGTCCTAAAGTCTGTTGAACTTTTCAGGCCTTGTCCTTGCCGATCCTGTCGACCGTCCAGCCCTGCTCGATCTTCTAGACCTTCTTCAAGACCGCCTCAAGGATCATCCGGGGCTGCGGAAGGCCGGTCCTCACCGCAACGGTCCAATACACCACAGCCCCCAGGAGGATCGCGCATCCCAGGCGAAGGATCTCGGACAGGGCCCCGGAAACCATCCAGACCCCGGCCACAACACCTCCCTGCACGAGAACGGCCAGTGCGATCCGGAGAAAGAAACCGTCAAAAAGCCCGTCCCAATTCCCCACCCGTCGAGACAAAAGGATCAAGAGAGTCCCCGCGTTCACAAAGGCAGCCAGACTCGAGGCAAGGGCCACGCCTGCGATCTTCATCGGATACATGAGGACAAGATTGAGGATCAAATTAAGGCCCACACAGACCGCCGCCACCTTGACCGGCGTCCGGGTATCCTGCAGCGCGTGAAAGGCATTGGCCAGGACCTTGATACCCGCAAAGGCGCAAAGTCCCATGCTGTAGAAAAAGAGGGCGATCGAGGTGACCGCGGTCGAATATCCGTCGAAGATCCCGCGCTCAAAAACGACCCGGATCACAGGCTCGGACAACAGGACCAGGAACACCGTCATCGGCATCATGACAAAGATGATGTTCTGCAGACTGAAGGCCACGGTCTTCCGGAACTCCTCCCGGCGTCCCGCCACCGCATGCGCGGAGAGGACCGGGAGAACGGCCGAGACAAGGGCTACGGCAAAGACCCCCATCGGAAGGAACACGATACGATTGGCGTAATAGACCGCCGACACCGCCCCGGCCCCCACGATCCCGGACAAGGAGGCGCAGATCGTGTCCACGAACACATTGAGCTGATACACGGCGGTCCCCGCGATCCGCGGCAACAAGAGACGTCCCATCTGCACGACACCGGGATGATAGAACCTGGAAGGAAAAGAGAACCGGATCCCCTGCCCGCGGAGCGCCCGGGCCTGGTAAACGAACTGGAGGACACCTCCGGCCAGGACGCCCAACGCCAATCCATAGACGGGCCGCTCCATCCACCAGACCGCGGCGAGCGTCGAAACGATCAGCGCCACGTTCAGAAGACACGGCCCCAGGGCCGGCGCACGGAAGGACCCGTAGGTGAACTGGATCGCGGAAAAGAAAGCCGTCATCCCGATCAGGACCAGATAAGGAAACATGATACGGGTCAGGTCTGTAGCCAAGGCCTTCTGCGCCGGGTCCGACGCAAATCCGGGCGCGATCACGCCCATGATCTGAGGAGAGAACAAAACACCCGAAACCGTGACCGCCAAAAGCAAAATCCCGGCCCAGGTGATCGCCGCGTTCAGGAAGGCCTTCAGCTCCGAGGCCGGACCTTCCTTATACTGCGCCAGGACAGGGACGAATGAGGAGTTCGCGGCGCCCTCACCGATCACATCCCGAAAAAGATTCGGGATCCGGAAGGCAACGACAAAGGCATCGGCGCCTGCCGCGGTCCCGAAGAAATGCGCAAAAAGGATATCGCGGACAAATCCCAGGATCCTGCTCAGGACCGTCCCCACGGAAAGGACAGACATCGAACGCAAAATCTGATGCGAAGCCCCTGCCCCAGCAGCGGCCCCGCCCTCAATCTTATCAATTGACATATTTTTTTCGCGCTGTTATATTATCGCCTCTTAACAACAAAGGAGCTGTCCATGCCGCAACGCAAGAACGCCGTCAAGGAACTCAAGAAGAGCCACGCCCGTCGCCTTCACAATCTCGATATCAAGACGGACCTCAAGAAGACCGTCAAGGCCTTCACCGCCGCGCTCGCCAAGGACTCGACCCAGGCCGCCGAGGCGCTCAAGCTGGTCTACAAGAAGTTCGACAAGGCCGTCAAACGCAACATCATCTCGAAGAACACCGCCTCCCGCCGCAAGGCCACCTTCACGAAGCTTTTGCTAGCAAAGAAAGCCTGATCACCGCGATCTCAACCGCCTGCCCCCTCTGGGGGTAGTGACTGCGTTTCAAATGACGATCGGCCTCCTGAAGAATCAGGAGGCCTTTTTTATAGCTCTCGGCGGAAAGACGCCGCTTGTACTTGTTCGCCCAGGCCCAGACCATGCCCCCCAGGAGCTTCTCGGGCGCCTCCTCCCTGTCCTGGATCTCCTTCAGGATCTTGAGGGCCGCCACCCTGTCGGCGAGCCGGTCCATGAGATCAAAGACCGAGACCTCTTTCTCCTCATGACTCAGGATCACACATCCGGCCGCGATCGCCTTGCGGGCGGATGTCCTCTGAGGCCACGTCGCGGCCTCGAGGAACAGGACCGCGGAGGTCTCCTCCTCTCCGGAAATGACCTTGAGCAAAAGGGCCTCACAGGCCGCATTGATCTTCTCCGCCTGGCGCAGATGGATCAGCCGCTGCGCTGCCACGGCCGGAAGGCCCCCCAGAGCGATCTTGAAGCGCTCCACGGAAAGTTTGCGGCCATCAAGTTCCTCGCAGTCGAACCGGAGCGCCGCAGGGTCGGGAAACAGCTCCGCCTTCAGACGCCCCAGCTGATCGTCCCGCAGCGCAAGTCCCGCGGCATTCGCACAAAGGCACAGGTAATGTTTCTTCATTGTCTCCGGAAGAAAAAGGCCTTAAGCTTTCGCCTAAGGCCTGTGAAAAAGATCGCGTTCAAAGCCCGCGCTCACCAATGCTCTACCGTCCTGGCCACGACCCGCATCGCCAAGTCCTTCAAGGCCTCGTCGATCGCAGCGCTCTCGGACTTGGCCAAAGGCCCGGAGAGATAATAGGTCGCCTCTCCCGCAAAGGACGGCTCGGCCCACATCTCATGGCCATCCACCTGATCGGTCATCGTGAGCGCCACGGTCACCCGCAAACGGTATTCCTTGACATCCTCGTTCGACTCGAGCCTCAGCTCCTCCCGCTCGAAGCGCAGGAGTTTCCCCTTCAGCACAAGGTCCGCCACGTCTTCAGAGGAGGATTTGAGACGTCCGTCAAAGGCGAACCGGTCGGAGATCATGGACCGCACCTTGGTCTCCAGCCCCGGGACATAAAGGGTCCGTTCTTCCGGGTTCAGATGATCGATCGCGTTCTCAAAGGCCGCGACATGAACGGTCTGATATGTGCTCGGCAGAAGAGATCCCGTGGTGTACCCGCAGCCAGAAAGGACAACCCCCAAAGCCGCCAAGATCTGAACGCCCCATCCTGTTCTCTTCATGGTGTCATGCCTCCCTCATCGATCATCCGGACCCTGACCGCGGCCTTCTCGGCCCAGACCGTGCCCGCATAATTGTCGACGACCTCCTGATAATAGATCCGGGCCGCCTTCATCTTCTTCTGCTTCTCGTAGAACTCGGCGACCAAAAAGGCGTTCTCCGCTTCCTTGACCTTAAGACGCTCGATCTCCTGGCGGGCCGCCTCGGAGAGCTCGGACTCGGGATTGGCCTCGAGGAATTCCTTGAAACCCTCGACCGCGACGGTGGTCGCCCCCTGGTCGTACTGCGCGCTCACCGACCGCTTGGAATCCGCGACCGCGATCTGATATTTGGCCGACTCGGCCCACTTGGAATCAGGATAATCGTTCAGGGTCTTCTCGAACTCATCGCGGGCCAGCTGATACGCCCCCTGTTCCAGATGGAACAGCCCGATCTTGAACCGCGCCGCCGGCGCGTAGGTCCCGTAGGGATCGTTCTTGATGACCTTCTCGAAGATCTCGACGACATTGTGGGTGCTGCCCAGGAGGGTCGTCGCCAGACGTTTGTCGCGCGCCTTGCCCTCCAGAAGCAGATTGGCGATGAGATACTGACGCTCCACGACCTTGGGGCCCAGGTCGCTGAAGGGATAGCGGTCCACGACCTTCTGGTAATTCTCGACCGCCTCGAAATAGTTCTTCATCTCCTCCCAGGAGCGGCCGATGTAGAACTGTGCGGTCGCGGCCTCCCGCGCCTTGCCGTAGTGCTGAAGCAGTTTCTTGTACTCCCGCATGGCCTCGGCATAACGTCCGCTGACGAAAAAGCCATTGGCGTATTCCAGCTGTTCCTGCGGGGAGGGCTTGACGGCGTACTTGGGATTGACCCATTTTCCGCTCTCCGGCGTCCAGATCCAGAACGCCTCTGCCGACGGAAGGAATGTAATACAAATACTAGAAATAAAGGCGAGAATAAAGGCGTGTCTCAAGAACCGCATGTGGATCTCTTCCTCTGGGCGTTGCCGGCACAGGACGAAAGGGCCTCAAAAAGATGCGCCCAATGTACCATAGGGGTCTTTCTTTGTCAATCCGACCGCCTGTCGTCGGAGAATATGCCGAAAAAAGATCAAAGTCCATTCTCCCAGAAGCGGGAAAGACCCGGGAGCCTGCGGACCCATGCGCGCAACAGGATCCAGCCGAGGACCACAACCGCATAATACACCGCGACCCACCCCGGAGAAACGGTCCCGAAGACCAGGCTCCCGCCGGGAATGAAGGAAAAAAGATACAGCACGCCCGCCATGACGTTCAATGCCACCTTGAGGACCCCCGCCACGGCCATGGCCAGGACAGGCACTCCCGATACAAGAATAAGGGTCGCCCCCAGGGCGGTCACCGTTCCCACCAAAGGCACCACTGGAATGTTCGCCACGACCGAAACAGGCGTCACCATACCGAAATAATAGGCCACAAGCCCCCCGACACCCACGAGGGCCGCGACAGAGACCGCGAACGGTTCGGCGAACCACTTGATCCGAACGCGCCCGCCCTGATCATCACGCACAAGAAAAGGCCGCAGGAACAAGGGCGTCAGGACAATGATCGCAAGAACGCTCATAAAGGAAAGCTGATAGGCCGCATCAAAGGCCTGATGCGGATCGGCCAGGAGAAGGAACAGCGCGGCACAGGCCAACGTATTGATCGAGTCCTGCTCCCGTTCGATCACGAAGGAAAAAAGAAAGATCCCGGCCATGACGGCGGCCCGGACAACAGGAGCCCCCGCTCCGGTCATGAAGGCGTAAAACCCGACGATAAGCATGGTCAAAAGCATCTGGCAGGGACGGCCCAAAGGAAACACGCTGAGGACCAAAAAGACCCCAAAGGCGATCATGCCGATATTCAGCCCGCTGATCGCGATGATGTGAACGGTCCCGGTCCTCTGGAAGATCTCCCGCACATGCGGAGGGATGCCGCTTCGCTCGCCGGTCATGAAGGCCTTCATGAGACCCGCCTCTCCCGGGGAAAGATACCGGTCAAAGATCCCGTTCATCCATGTCCTCAGCCGGAGCGCCTGCGCAACAAACCAGGGCCCCTGGCCACGCCGGAGGATCCGGACCTTGCCCGCCCGCCCCAGGGTCATCATGCGGAAAATACCCTGACGAGCCAAATAGTCCCGGAAAGAGGAACGCCCACGGCCCTCGAATTCAAAAGGATCATGCAGAGTGCCCCTCAGCACGACCTCATCCCCGTAGCGGAGATCAAGGCCGCGAAAAACATTCACCCAGACGATCCCCTGGCAAAGGGCGGTCCGTCCCCGACGGGAAACAGCGCGAATGGCCAGGGAAAAGGATGTCTTCTCTCCGGTGCGGCCGATCGCCCTCCTCTGGGGAACGGAGGCCGCCACCCCCCGGATCACGGCCTCCCCACGAAGAAATCCCCGGGGCAACCTCTCCATATGATCAAAAGGCAGCGCAGAGGCCGCAACAAAATGCAGCGCCCCGCACACGATCAGCGAAAAGAGAACGAGCGCGGTCCCCTCCCGTCGAAAGACGGAAACAGCCATGGCCGCGATCGTTCCCGGAACCCATACCGACCAAGAAAACGGGACCCTATGCCCCAAAAGGATCCCGGACAAGAAACCCAAGAGAACCAAGACCGCGGGCCTGCGGCACAGAAACGGGGCCCTAATCGGTGCGGACATACTTCCGAATCCTTTCCAGGTTCTTGCCGCGCATGCCCGGGACCTCCCTCAATTCATCGACGCTGCGGAAAGGCCCCCGCGTCCTTCGCCTCTCGAGAATTCGCCGCGCGGTCACGGCCCCGATGTAGGGCACGGCCAGGAGCTCCTCGTAATCGGCCCTATTGAGAGAGACCTTGGGCCGGAACCGGTCCTCCTCCAGAATGACCAAGCTCTTCTCGACAAAGGGCGCGACGCGGAACAGGCCGCGAAGGACAAGTCCTAGAAGAAGGACCGATGAGAAATAAAGAACGACCCGTCGTTCCTGCGGTGTGAAAGGGAGCATAAAAAAAGCGCGTCCCGGAAAGGACGCGCAGGAAGGTCTGGAGGGTGATTGAAGATTAGCAGAGAATCCGGAGCCTGTAAAGACACTAGACACTTGGCACTAGACACTAAAAAAGCGGGGAGTACAAAAAATAAAAAAGAGAAAAATGTCGGCTACAGAAAATTCTTTCTTTGTGCGGGGATCTCGGACCGTCCTCTTTCGCTCTTCCACCCCTTATTTTTCGAACCCTTTGGTCCGTCTTTTTCCAGTGCCCAGCGCCAAGTGACTAGTGCCTTTCTAAAACAACTTCATCTGCCCCTCCTCGGGGTCCCGACGGGGCTTGAAGGGCCGGATCGCCTCCCTGGCCTTCAAGGCCTCATCGATATCGGCGAGGAACCGGGACGGCGCGTTTTCCTGCGTCTTCCCGTAGACCGTTCGCCTGTGCGAACGGACCAGATAAAGCTCTTCCCTGGCGCGGGTCATGCCGACATAAAAGAGCCTCCTCTCCTCGTCGGGATCTGACAGGAACCCCTCCCGGTCCAGGGGCAAGAGCCCCTCCTCGCACCCGACGATGATCACGACCGGGAACTCCAGCCCCTTGGCCGCGTGGAGCGTCATCAGGCGGACCTTCTCTGAACGCACGGCATAGGCGTCCTCGGGCGTCCACAAGGCGGCGCGATCGAGAAAGGCGGTGACATCCGCGCACCCCTCGGCGAGGGCCGCGAAATGGTCCCAGTAGGCATCGAGGGCCTTGTCCGTCTTTCGAAGACCGGAAAGGAGCCGATCAAGGGGGAGATCTTGGGAAGATCCCCGCAAAGCTGTCCGCGTCTGCGCTGACAGACG
This sequence comes from Elusimicrobiota bacterium, assembly GCA_012514595.1. Classification (GTDB taxonomy): domain Bacteria; phylum Omnitrophota; class Gorgyraeia; order Zapsychrales; family Fredricksoniimonadaceae; genus JAAYZZ01. Next base: position 11,126 of record JAAYZZ010000042.1, on the reverse strand, counting down.
CACGGCCTGGTCCCCCGATCGTTCAAAAGGGACCCCGAGCCGCGAGAGCGCCTCGGCGAGAAGCCGGCCCTGCGTATTCAGCCGGTACAGGACGGCGATGTCCGAGAACGAGCGTCCGCCATCTCCCTCCCCCACGCGCCCGGAATTGCGGGAGAACGAACTGACCCCGCCGACAAGCCTCTCGATCGCGTGCGCGACATATTCCGCCTCGGCCTTGTCCGTCGGACATTCGTGGACAATGAGACGCCCCTGGTCATGGATGGCGGCCGTGATCTCGGGCACAGGGAACCGCGCGCCCTTTCGGATCATCTGTCCCCCAGCGGACACAAGCCCCTGGCCGGAACGGTAATTCTCAGAAAGATGAACGACCTTCACCGGAGAAAATGTCTTTTCAAACGAATGAAAATAACCGACATCGCTCCCCCGGAACCCATAGATCGCCTGGTTCGGGTCCCCGATCGCCGTGAGACCCGCCCCCTCTCCAGCGAATTCCTGCAACAGCGCCTCCTGGAGCGCATTGATGTCCTGGTACTCGTCGACACAGACCTGGGGATAGGTCCGGCGCACCTCGGAACGAATATCCGCATGGTCCCGCAAAAGAAGGATCGCATCCCTCAAGATATCGTCGAGATCAACAAGACCCTCGTCGCGCAAGAGGGCGCGGAACGCCAGGATGTCGGGATCGTTTGTCGTCGAGGCAAGAGAGGCCTTCCACTCCGCGATCCTTTTAAGGATCTCTTTCTGTTCCCGTCGTGACTTCCCGGGCCAGAACGCGCGAGCCAGGCCTTCGATCTCATCTGACGAGGCGATCGAAAATGTCAGGGGGAAATCCAAATGCTCGCGATAACGACGAAGGAGCCGGAGCGAAAAGGCGTGAAATGTCGCCACCTCGATCTTGTCGGACGGAACCTGAAGCGCCTCGAGGCGCTCCTGCATTTCCCCGGCTGCCTTGTTGGTAAAGGTCACAGCGAGAACCTTCTCGCCAGACCCCAAATTTTCGGTGAGACGCCGGATGCGCTCGACCAAAGTCCGGGTCTTTCCCGTGCCGGGTCCGGCGACGATCAGAAGATGGGACCCTTCATGCTCAACAGCCGCAGATTGTTGGGGGTTGAGGGCTATCATAAAAAGGTCACATGTCACACGGAAGGCAGTGGACCGCTGTGACCTTGTGACGTGTGCCTTTCTTATTTCGTCGGATCCATGACTCGCCCCATGAACAGGATCGTCCCGGTCTTCTGATCCTCGATCAAAAACAGGAACGGGTGATCCGCCAGGAAAACCTTGTTGTTCATCATCGGCATTCCCAAAGTGTCCATCACAACGGCTGTCGCCGCAGCCGCCTCTGTCCCCTCCTCATTCACATCAATGAACGCCTTGTGGTAAACCTGATCAATATAAATCTCCCTTTCCCCAGTCATCCCAGAGAAATCAGCAAAATTGTCATCAAAGGCCTCCCGCATCCCCAGGGCCACGAGGCTCTCTTTCATCTCATGTCCCTGCTCAAATCGGAAACGAGGCAGAGAGACCTCAACGGTCTCCTCAAAATGCAAGGCCGCAGTCCACTCTTTCAGATCGGATGCACTAATGTCTTTCTCGAGACGCCCCAGCGCCCTGTCCTTCGGAAGCAGAACAATCATGGACAGCCCCGGACCTTTATAAGGAAGCCGGAGCACTTGAAGAAGATCATTCTCAAAATACTCATAGCCCCCCGAACGGAACATCATCTGCACAGGGACCGACCGGTCCGCATCAAGCCAAAACACCTCCTCGCTCGTCCGATCTTCCTCAAAGGCATGGGCCCATTTCCCCTTAAAATACACCGCATTGGTCAAGACCAAACGGGTCAGAGAATCGATGCTCCCCAGTGGAAGAAGATCCTGGATCCTGTCCTTTGTTCTCTCTGCGACCCAGTCATTGATCGTGATCCGTGAACCCTCCGGATCGTCGATAAAATCCAGATTCCGCGCCTCGGCCGAGTAAACACGTGTCACGATATCCAGATACTCGGGAAGGAACGGATACGCCTCCTGCGCCCAGAGAGCATTGGCAACACGAAGCTCATATCGCTCACTCCGAAGGTTCTCTGCTATCCCCGGGTCCGCCATCCACATCTCTGCGCGCCTCCGAGCATCGGAAGAGCTCTGACCACGGACCTCAAGCATTTCCTGCTGCTCCGCGATCCAGTCTTCTTCTGTCATGTCCTCTACGGAACGATTAAAACGGGAGATCTCCTCTGAAACTCTTTCGCGCCGCTCTCCTTCATCTGACAAAAGCCCGAGCACGCTCCGCATTTCCGAAGCGGTGTTGCCCCGCGCGCCCTCATAGGCCATCTCGAGCGCCGAAGAAAGACTGTAGGGCGAAAAGAAGATGTTCCCCTCTCTCAAGGTGTACTGCCGGTAGAGATCCACCGCGAAGCTGTTGTCCGCCCGCGCGACACCCGCCGCCACGACCACCCACAACACAACCCCCAGCATCATCGCTGTCTTTTTCATTCTTTCCCCCAATGGTTATAAGAACGTCAATTGCCCCTCGATCTCTTTACGTTCGGTCTCGCCAAAGATCTTGATGATCCCGTACTCTCCGTCGTAACCCGCCTGGATCGAGACCTGGCCCTCGCGCATCCGGCGGACTCCCTCGGCGATGAGATCTCCCCCGGCGGACTGGATCTCGCGCAGCGGAACATCCAAAAGAATGCGCAGCTCCGGGCCCAGCTTGTTCAGAAGATCAAAATACGCCTCCCGGACTTTCTTGGAGGCCTTGCCCACGCCCCGTGCCTCGGCGATCACTTCTTCCAGAGGAATGAGACTGAAGAACGGCCGCGCGCGCGGAGCCTTCTCCCCTTCCGGCCGCTGCGCAAGATCTTCGACGCGCGCCATGACGCCCACGGTTACAGGCTTCCCACACACCGGACAGAGCCCCTTGTTCTTGCGGGTCTCTCGGGGGTGCAGCCTCTGCTTGCAGGCCGCGTGCCCGTCAAAGTGATACTTCCCCTCCTCGGGAAAGAATTCGATCGTGGCCCGAAAACCCTTGTCGCTTTTATCCGACAGGGCGTGATACATCCCGTCATAAGAAAAGTCACAATCAAAGATGTTCGCCTCGCGCGCGAGCTTGGAGGCCGAGTGCGCATCGGAATTAGAAACAAGAACAAAAGAATCCAGGCTCTTCAGCCGCCAATTCATCACCGGATCCGATGAGAGTCCTGTCTCGACAGCGAAAATATGTTTCGTCAGGCCTTCATAACACTCCTCAATGGAATCAAAACCGCTCTTGGACCCCAGAGCCGAGAACCACGGGGTCCAAATATGCGCCGGGATGAAGAGCGTCTTCGGGTCACACTCGAGCGCGATGGAGAGAAGGTCCTTCGCATCCAAACCCAGGATCGGCCGCCCGTCGGAAGAAATATTCCCGATACCCCCGAGCCTCTTCTGGAACGCGCGTGCCGCCTCAAGGGAGGAAAAGATCACGACATTGTGGACCTTGCGGACCTTGTCGCCTTTTTTGTAGATGCAGGAGATCTCGGTGGAGAGAAGGAACCGGACCTCGCCCCGGCAGGACGAGGCCAGTTGTTGCGATGGTTCTTTTGTGAACGCCTCTTTGAGGCGAAAGAACCCGCTCTCGGCCGGCTCCAGCTTCTCGCTGATCTCATCCAGCCACTTGGGGTGGATGCAATCCCCGACCCCGATGACCTGGAGCCCCTTCCTCTGTCCCCAGAGCCAGAGGTTCTCTGGCGTCAGGTCCGAGGAGGTGGCGCGCGAATAACGCGAATGGATATGAAGGTCGGCGATATATTTCATATTTTGAGACACCGGGTGTCTGGCGACCAACGCCTTTACAGCCCCCTCTTCCTCGCCTCTTCCAGGATCGCCTCCGTCGCGGTCGCGCCAATGCGCGCGCAACCAAGATCCCGGAACTTCAAAAGATCATCCAGTGTGCGGATACCCCCCGCGGCCTTGATCTGGACCGAGGCGGTGCAATGCCGGCGCATCAACTGCACATGATGCTCGGTCGCACCCTTGTAATTGTAAGAGCCGTCCGCCTGTTTCACGAACCCATAGCCCGTCGATGTCTTGACGAACGCCGGGCGGACCTCATTGCAGATCTCACAAAGACGGACGATCTCCTCGTCCATCAGAAAATCATTCTCAAAGATGACCTTAAGGAGAGCGCTCTTTCGCGCGCAGGTCTTCTGCAGGAACGAGATCTCGGCCTTCACATAGTCCCAGGCGCCGCTCTTGGCCTTGCCGATATTGATGACCATGTCGATCTCGCTCGCCCCGGCGTTCAAGGCCTCCTGGGTCTCGCGCAGCTTCATCTCTGTAGAGGAATTCCCGTGCGGGAACCCCACGACCGCGCAGATCCCGACGGGAGAATGGCGCAGGATCTCTTTGACTTTGGGGATACAGTAAGGCTTCACGCACACGGTCTTGACGCGGTACTGATCCGCGAGACGGCAACCCGCCTCGATGTCCGCATCGGTGACCGCGGGATGAAGGAGCGAATGATCGATAAGCTGGGCGACACTTGAATACGCCATTTTCTACCTCAAATTAAAACATCCTACAGGATAAGAAAAAAGACGATCGCCGCACAGCCTGCAAGACAAGGCCAAAGCAGACGACTTCTCGCATAGACGATCCCCAAGAGTGTTACAGCAACAAAAATGCCAAACCCTCGCACGGGGTGGACAAAAATAGACGAGGCCCCAACGATGCCGCAGATCAAGACCGCCCAAAATACATTGGTCCATCGCTTGATAAAATTAAAAAGGTACATGTAAAGAAAGACCGCGGCGCAGAATGGAATGATCACCAATACCATTCCCCAGAAAACAAGATGAGTTACCAAATCCGCCGCAACGATCCCGGTCTTGGCCGCGTAAAGTTCCGTATAATGCATCGGCCACGTCCATCGAGCCTTTAGAGCAAGCTCGTAACCATAACGGATCAGGCTTACAACAAAGACCGCGCCAAGCGAAAGCCCTAAGGAAGGGAGGACGCTCTGGCCACTCCATCCCGCCTCTTGCATGGTGAATCCATATTCTCTGCGCCACAAGAAAATGATGATCACTGAAAGAACCGCCAGGGTCCAGATCGGTGCAAAGAGCGGATTGAAGATATAACAACCCGTCATCGATCCCATCAAAACAAGAGAAACATATGCAAGCACAGGAAACGACAACCACGCGTACAGGATTCCGGCGGCATGCCACGTTCTGAATCTTTTTTCTGAAGAGGCACGCTTCGACGAAAAGAACGAGCGCGATAACAATATAAAAAGACCGCCATAAAACAAAAGGACAAAAGAGGCCGTTACGAACACCCTGAGCATGCCTAACTCCAAGGTCCGGGGCCTCTCCATTTCCTGCGCCTTAAAAAACCAATCAGACGCCTCTTTGATATGTCCCGAATGAAGAAAACTGTTATGCAACAACCGCATCGCCGTCAGGGCGTAATCACAATCAGGACATAACCTGACCACTTCGCGCAAAGCCTTCTGCTGTTCCTGATACCTGCCGGCCTCCTCATAGAGATCGGCCTTGACCAGCAAGGCCTCCTCCGTTGGCATCAGCTCCGGAAAATCCCCGGAGAATTTATCCACCAGCCGGACCGCGCGGTCTGTCTGGCCTGTTGCCCGAAGAACCCAGCCTTCACTCTCGACGCGCCACTCACGATACGCATCAGACATGAGAAGCTTCTCCATCCACCGCAGCACTTTGACGGCCTCCTCCCAGCGCCCCATTTGCCGCAATGTAACAGAAAAGATCGCCGCATAGACATAGTCATAAGGAGACCCGATATTCTTGAAGAACATCTCCTTGTTCTCACGGTATCGTTTCTCCCGGCTCCCAGGCCACCAACTATCAGTGGTGGCCTCACGGTGCCGGGCCTTCAACTGCTCCGGCCATCCCCAAGCCGCTTCTCCTTTGTGGCTCTGACGATAAAGTTCCATAAAGCCTTCTTTATCGTTCCGCTCAACATAGTATGTGTTCTTTCTCGGAGAATCGATCCAGGCGTCACGATCAACGGAAGCCTTCCATGGGAGCGCCTTGTTATAATATTCCCATGATAGTTCCGGGTTCCTTTCTTTCCAATGAATAACCCCCAAGTTCACATTGATAACAGCCAGATTCGAAGGGTCATTCTTGATCTTTTCCCGGGCGCTCTCAAAGACACCCATAGCACGCCTGAACTCTCCCCGCTCGATCAAAGCGACCCCGAGCATGATATGCGCCTTCCCAAAATCCGGGTCGATCTCAACAGCCCTTTGAGCGGCCTCCAGGACCTTGCGGTAATCTTTCTGCTGATCGTAAACTTTCGATAGGCGGTAGAAATAATTCGCGTCTTTGGAGGAATGCTGGCGGGTCAAGCGGCTCTCGGGGGAATCCAGGAAGAGCGTCACCCATAAACCGATGGCCAAGGCCCCAAGGGCGATAGTGGTCTTACGCAAAGAAGTAGGACGGGCGCTCAAGAAACCAACGATCCGCTGCAGCATCATTTCCTCCTTGTCCGGGAATCATCATACCTTCGTGGTATCAGCCAGATTCTTCTTAATCCCTGCCCGGGCATCTCAATTTCTTGAGAACCCATGCCATATTCTCGCCGAGAAGGCGCATGGTCTCCATGCCTTCAGCGTCCTGCTCCACCTCTCCGGGCTGACGTCCATGTCCCACATTCCAGTAATTGGACCCGACGACGACCATCTCGGAGATGAGAAAGAAATGGTTGAGGCTATCAAAGGCGTGGATCGCGCCTCCCCGGCGGGCGCAGACAATCCCCGCCCCGATCTTGCGGCGCAGGAGGTTCCCGTTGGCGCGGGTCACCAGACACGCCCGGTCGATCAGGGCCTTCATCTCAGAGGAGACATCCGCCACATAGACCGGCGACCCCAGGATGATCGCATCGGCCTCGATCATCTTCTGAAGATGCTGATTAAAGGCATCCGTCCCGACAACGCACCGCCTGTCCTTGGCCTTGTAACAGTGATAGCACGCCGTGCAGCCGCGCAAGGGCGCGCCGGCGAGCTCGACCATTTCTGTCCCGATGCCGTTCTTTTCCAGTTCAGCAAGAACGGCCCGGATCAGGATCGCGGTGTTCCCATGACTGCGCGCGCTTCCGTTAAAGGCCACGACTTTCATCTTTCCCTCCCTTACCTCCTTCACCCCGGGGGTGATGGAGGTCAAACAACGATGCTGACAAGCTTGTTCTTGACGACGATGACCTTGCGGATCGCCTTTCCCGCGACATGGCGCTGGACGCCGGCATCCGCCAGGACGATGGGACGGAGCACGGACTCATCCGCATCGCGCGGGACCGTGAACTCGCCGCGCACCTTCCCGTTCACCTGGGCCACGATCGTGACCGTGTCGGTCTTGAGAGCGGACTCGTCGAGCTCTGGCCATGGAATAAAGGCCACGGTCTTCTCGGTCTTGCCCATTTTCTGCCAGAGCTCCTCGGCAACATGAGGAACAAAAGGAGACAACAAAAGGACGACGGTCTCAAGCGCTCTATTGAGAAGGGCTTGCCGCTCCAAAATGGTAAGATTGGGCGCCAGAGGAGAATTACGATACCTATCAACAGCATTCATTAAAACCATCACGGCAGAGATCGCTGTATTGAACTTAAAACCGCCCTCCATGCCGTCAGTAACACGTTTGACCGCCAAATTGCGCTCAAATTCCAACTTCTTCCCCTCATCGTCGAGAACAGCGGGATCTGCCGCCCCGGGGACATATTGCTCTTCCACCGTATTCCACACACGGTTCAGGAACCTCCAGTTCCCCTCGAGTCCCGCCGGATTCCACTCGAGTTCATCCTCGGGCGGCGCGGCAAAAAGGATGAACATCCGAAGCGTATCCGCCCCGTATTTGGCGATGACCTCATCCGGATCCACCACATTCCCCTTGGATTTGGACATGACCTCCCCCTCCTTGAGGACCATGCCCTGGGTCAGGAGACGATCAAAAGGCTCGTCGCATGTCACCAGCCCCAAGTCCTTGAGGAACTTGGTAAAAAATCGCGAGTACAAAAGATGCAGGATCGCGTGCTCGATCCCGCCGATGTACTGATCCACCGGCATCCAGTAGGCCGCCTTGTCCTTGTCGAAGATGGCCTTGTCATTGTGGGCGTCGCAATACCGAAGAAAATACCACGACGAATCAAAGAAGGTCGCCATGGTGTCCGTCTCCCGACGGGCGTCATGACCGCACTGGGGACACTTGACCTTCACAAAGTCGTCGACCTTGGCCAGGGGGCTCCCGCCCTCTCCCGTGATCGGCGCCTCTTTGGGAAGACGCACCGGGAGATCCTTTTCCGGGACAGGCACAATGCCGCATTTCTCACAATAGATCATCGGGATCGGCGCGCCCCAATAACGCTGACGAGAGATCAGCCAATCGCGCAACCGCCAGTGGACGGAGACGCGACCCATCTTGTTCTCTTCCATCCAGGCGGAGATCTTCTGCTTGGCCTCTTCATTGGGCGTTCCATCGAACTGCTGGGAATTCACAAGAGCCCCGCTATCGACAAAGGCCTTGTCCATCTTGTCAGGCGCGATGCCGGGATTCGCCGGGTCCTGGATCACGATCCGCATCGGGAGTCCGTGCTCGCGGGCGAACTCGAAATCGCGCTGGTCATGCGTCGGGACCGCCATGATGGCCCCTGTCCCGTACTCCATCAAAACATAGTCCCCGACCCAGATCGGGATCTCTTCCCCGTTGACGGGATTGACGGCATATCCGCCGGTGAAGACCCCTTCTTTTCTCTGGTCGCCCGACATCCGAAGGGATTTCGATGTGTTGGCCCTCTTCTCGACGAACGCCGCAACCGCCTTCTCCTGAGCCGTGCCCTTGGCGAGTTTCATCACCAAAGGATGCTCGGGCGCGAGCGTCACATAGGTCGCCCCGAAGATCGTATCCGGCCGGGTTGTAAAGACCGTAATGACATCCTCCGAACCCTTCACTTTGAAGAAAATATCCGCCCCGAAACTCTTTCCGATCCAGTTCTCCTGCATGGCCTTGACGCGGGACGGCCAGTTATCTAATTTTTGGAGATCCCCCAGCAACGTCTCGGAATACTCGGTGATCTTGAGATACCATTGCTCGAGATCCTTTTGAACAACCTGGTTCTTGCAGCGCCAGCACGCACCGTCGATGACCTCCTCATTCGCAAGCGTCGTCTCGCACGACGGACACCAGTTGACCGGCGAGCCCTTCTTGTAGGCCAGGCCCTTCTCGAACATCTTGAGGAAGATCCACTGGTTCCATTTGTAGTAAGTGTCGTCGCAGGTCGCGAGCTCCCGGTCCCAGTCGTAGGAGAATCCCATCTTGCGCAGTCCAGCACGCATATCATCAATACATTTATACGTCCACTCCGACGGGGAAACCCCGCGCTTGATGGCCGCGTTCTCGGCCGGCTGACCAAAGGCGTCATACCCCATGGGATGCAGGACATTGAAGCCTCGCATCATCTTGTAGCGCGCGATCACATCCGCGATGGTGTAATTGCGGACATGCCCCATGTGGATCTTGCCCGAAGGGTAAGGGAACATTTCGAGGACGTAATACTTAGGACGGGAACTGTCAGAGGTCGCTGATGTCGCTAAGGTCTCTGACGTCTTCCCCTTAGAGACCTCAGAAACCTTAAAAACTCTATTCTCTTTCCAATACTTCTGCCATTTTTCTTCAACACGTTTGATATCGTTGGTGGTATACGGCATATCTCCCCTCTTAAAACATGCTAATAATGAAACTCAGAACAATGATGGTCGCAATGGTGATCCAAAGCCATTTCATCCCCGCTCCGCTCATTTTACCGAGGACCCCGGAACTCGACCGCCCAAGGGAATTCCCGCAAAAATGACACAAAAGGGCCTCTTCATCATAGATAGGCTTCTTGCAATGCGGACAGACCTGCTCTGGCATGGGGGCTATATTAGCATAAAACCCCTCTTTTTGAAGGCTTTTGCCCTCCCCTCCTGGTTGGCAAAATAATCTTTTATATGCCATACTTTTAGAAAATATGATAACTATCTTCTTTTTAAAACGTCTGACCGCCCTTGCGGTCCTGACCGCGTTCGTGATGAATACCCTGCTGCCTTCCCCGGCCCTCGCGCAGGCCCTGCCTTTGCCTGCGAATTTGGTCCTCACAAGTCCGCCCTTTAATCCCCCGGTCCTCAAAGGCATCATCGTGGACCCAGAGGATCCGTTTCGGATGGAGTTCATCGTTGATCAGGGAGATCTGGAAAAGGCTGTAGGTCGTAGGCCGAAGGTTGTAGGGGAAGGCCTAGATGCTGCTGGGAATTATAGCAATAATGCTATCACCTACGACCAACCCCCTACGGCCCCTCTTCAGGATCTTTCTACCAAGCTCATCCGCTACTTCCTCGCCGCGCTCACCACGCCCGAGGACGAGATGTGGGTCAACCTCTCCCCTTACGAGAAAGACCGCATCGTGCCTGAGGCCTTCGGCGGGACGGCCATGGGGCGCGACCTTCTGGCCCAGGACTTTCTTCTCAAGCAGATCACGGCCTCTCTCCTTCACCCCGACACCGTGACCGGAAAGGAATTCTGGAAAAAGGTCTACGCCGCGGCCTACGAACAGTTCGGGACGACCGACGTGCCCGTCGACACCTTCAACAAGGTCTGGATCTCGCCTGACTCGGCCCGCATCTACACGAACGGGAACAAGGCATATATCGTGGACTGCAGATTAAAAGTGCAGTTAGAGGAAGATTATCTGGGAGAAAATGACACAAAACACATGACACATGACACACGAGAGCTCACAGAAGCCGGGGCGCCCGGGTGTCAGGCGTCAGGTGTCGGGCGTCCCTCTTCTGACATCTCCCGACAGATCCTGCGCGAGGTCGTGCTCCCCGTCCTCGAGAAAGAGGTCAACGAGGGGGAAAACTTCGCCCAGCTCCGCCAGGTCTATCACTCGCTGATCCTGGCGGCGTGGTTCAAAAGAAAAATGAAAGAGACCTTGCTGGCGCAGGCATATGCGGACCAGAGGAAAGTCGAAGGACTGGAATATGCAGGCCGCACAGAGCAGAGAGCACAGAGCTCCGGGCTCCCCGCTCCAAGCTCCTCAAGTCCCGAGCAGATCTGGTCCGCCTACGTCGAGACCTTC
>JAAYZZ010000041.1 GCA_012514595.1 Elusimicrobiota bacterium | reverse complement strand
TCTCAGAATCCCAAAGAGGTTATTTGGAACCTTCATATCATTCCCTGGAGGTACCATGAGCTGGAATATCTGTTGAGGTGCTCCGGTTTAAAGATGGTCGGTTATTTTACGAGTATTTGTGAGGGGCGCTTTCTTTCTTTCCTCCTTCCTTTCATCTGGTGGCAGTTGTGGGGCAAGCAGAGAAGAGCGCAAAAAAGGGGAGGGATGGATCAGGCACGAATTAACAAGGTGCTTTTGTCGGATCAGATCCTTTTTGGACGGCATTTAATAGTAAAGGCTGAGAAAGAGTGATTGCATCGTTTGGGAAAAAAGTTCTTATTGTGAATCCTTTCGGTATTGGGGACGTTTTGTTCTCGACGCCCATGATCTCGGCGTTGAAGGCGGCGGATCCCTCCGTTCAGGTTTTTTATTTAGGCAATGCACGAACATCTTCTTTTCTGAAGAATGATCCCCGGATTGAGAAGGTTTTTTCCTATGATCGCGATGAGTTTGTGTCCGTGTATCGGCGTTCGCCTTGGCAATTCTTTCTAAAATGGAAGAGGTTTGTGGGGATGATTCGGGCCGAGAAGTTTGACTTGGCCTTTGATTTGTCTCTCAACGCAGGTATTGGCCTCGCCTTAAAGATAGCCGGGATCCCGCGTCGGGTCGGATATGATTATAAGGGGCGCGGCCGTTTTTTGACCGAGAGACGTTTTCTCAAGGGGTATGTAGGGCGACCTGTCGCGGAATATTATCTGAATCTATTGGAAGAGGCGAACGTCAAAAGATGCATGGATCAGGAGCGTCTTTGTTTTTCTAGTACCTCTATGAGAATTTATTCTTCTTCGGATGATATTTCCTGGGCCCTGGGTTTTCTCAAGGAGCATCAGCTTTCTGATCATTCCTTTATTGTTCTTTTTCCTGGAGGGGGGGCTAGCTGGGGGAAGGGGGCGGTTGCCAAACGCTGGCCTGCTGGTCATTTTTCCAAATTAGCGGATAAAATCATTGAAAAGGCAGGGTGCAAAATTATACTGATGGGGAGTCCCGAGGAGAAATCTCTCTGTGAGGAGGTTTCCGCGTCTTTGAAAGATGCGGCCCTTGTCGTTGCCGGGGGAGTGGATCTCGGGAGGTCTGTTGCGCTCTTGTCTCATGCGCGGTTTGTGATCGCCAATGATGGGGGGCCTCTCCATATGGCCGTCGCTTCTGGTGTTCAGACGGTGTCGATCTTTGGACCTGTGGATCCTTTGGTGTACGGGCCTTTCCCGGGAGATGGGCATCTTGTTGTGGTCAAAGGGCTCTCATGTCAGCCCTGCTATCGGAATTTTCGAATGAGCGAATGCCAGCATGGAAGTTGTCTCAAGACATTGACGGTTGATGAGGTCTTCAGAAGAATAATCGAAGGAAAGTTGTTATGACAAAGATTCCTGTTTCCGTCGTGATCATTACACGTAATGAAGAGACGAATATGCCGGATTGCCTCGGCAGCATTAAGGACTGGGCCGAAGAGATCGTTGTCGTGGATGATGATTCGACGGACAAGACCCGCGAGATCGCCGAGAGCCTGGGCGCGCGGGTCTTTCAGCGCAAGATGGATAACGAAGGAGCGCACCGAAACTGGGCCTATGCCAAGGCCACCCAGGAGTGGGTTCTTTCGCTGGATGCGGATGAGCGCGTCACTCCCGAGCTTCGGCAGGAGATCAGTGCCCTGTTGGCTGCCGGAACAGAGCATGCCGCTTTCAACATTCCCCGACGGAACTTTATCGGAGATTATTGGCTTCGCTACGGGGGACAGTATCCTTCAGCCCAGCTTCGGCTCTTTAAGCGGGGATCGTTCCGTTATGAGGAGACCTATGTTCATCCGCGTGCCTTTTTGGAGGGGACGAGCGGGGGGACTCTCAAAGGGGACGTTCTTCATTATAGCTATCGGGATTTTGCGCATTTCTTGACAAAGCTTAACGGGCAAACGACGCTGGAGGCCCGCAAATGGGTTGATGATCAGCGAAAGATCGGCCTGGGGAAAGCGCTCTGGAAGGCCACGGACCGGTTCTTTCGGACCTATCTGCGAAAGCAGGGATACAAGGACGGGTTCATCGGATTCATGGTCGCGATCTTCGCGTGGCTGTACCAGATCATGAGCTATGCGAAGTATTACGAGATCACAAAGGGGATAAAGCAGGGAGCGGGGAGCGGGGAGCAGGGGAAGATATGAGGGGAGGGCCCTTTTTTCTCCGTGCTCCATGCTCTGGGCTCTGTGCTATTTTGTCATGAAAGTCGTCTTCCTCGACAGAGACGGGGTCATCAATACATTCCCCGGTAACGGCCTCTATGTGACGCGGGCCAGGAATTTCCATTTCCTGCCCGGGGCGCTCGA
>JAAYZZ010000040.1 GCA_012514595.1 Elusimicrobiota bacterium | reverse complement strand
GCGTGATGGAACGTGACGGCATGGTCTTCCGCCTGGTGCGTGAGGTGAACATCCCCGGTGCGACACAGAAGAAGAACCTCGAGAGCACGCTTTATATCAACGACCACCCCGTGGCGCTCAAGAAGGGTGAGGACATCAATCTCGATGTCTTTGAGGACACCAAGCTGGATGTCATGCGCAATGGTGTACCGGGGGATGTCGTGCGTGCCTTGGGCCTCGGGCGCTGGGCGCTCGGGTTCACGACGAAAGAGGGGACCGGCGGGGCCACGATCGATGTGAAGCAGGTGATCGAAGAGATGGAGAGGCCGGTCTCTTTGGGAGGTTCTGTGAGCGTTCTTCATCTGGATACGCCGGCGGCCCAGGCCCTGGTCGAGAATGGCACCAAGGCCCCGGTCTATCGGAATTGGGTCAAGGACAGGCTGCTGAAACCCGTCAATTTTGTCTGGCCCGTGGTCGGATCCTTTTTCATCAGCCTCTTTGCGGGACTTGGCTTGAGGGGCAAAAAGACGAACATGAACGCCCTCAAACTTTCGGAGCTCAAGCGCCTCGAGAAGACCGGGCGCGATCCTCGTCGGCCGGGGCTGTCGCGCGGACTTGCGGAGAAGTGGACCGTCTTTCTGGCGGCGAACAGGGCCCTTGTTGTGAAGGCCTATGGCGAGGGCGCGACAAAAGAGGTCGCGGCCGAAAAGCTCCGGGAGTTGCTGAGGGGGACCGCGGGGTATTTCAGCGCCGAGGAGATCGAGGAGCTCGCCGGGATGATGTTGAGCGGAAAGATCTCCTTCGACGCTCTTTCGCATGATCCGATCAAGGATCGGGAGGCCCTGCCCGGCTTTGATCTTATCCGGGTCACAGGGATCGGGGCGCGTTATGAGACCGACGCCCTGCCGATCGTGGCGCTCCGTCATGCTTATCATCACGGGTGGATCACAGAGGGCGAGCTTCGGGGTCTGATGGACAAGGTCATCGGCGAGACCCGCTGGGCTGGGGAGGCGGGCGATCAGTGGACCCAACTTTTCATCCAGGCCAAGGCCTTTCTCTTCCATGAAGCCGTGAGGGGCGAGAAGTCCCTCGACCAGACATTCCCGGATCCGGAGGTCACGATGTACCGGACGTTGTTGGCCAAGGGCTATGATGATGTGGCGGCCTATGTGCGGGACGAGAACAACGGGGAGAACGAGAAGCAGCGCGTGGAACGGTATGTGAGCGAACGCATCCTTGTTCCCATGGCGCTCCAGATCCGTTCCGAGATCCCCGTACTCGGGGATTCCATGTCAGAGCTCCGGAAGAAACCCCTCGAGGCCGCGGTGGTCAGCGAGTTCTACCGGTTCGCGATGATCAATCCCTCGATCCTCCCCGATGCCCGTCAGCGGCATGAGAGCGTCGGGGCCAGCGGCGAGGTCGATGTCCGGTTCGACAGTCAAACGCTCGATGTGACCTACAATGACCGTGTGGTCATGAAATATTCGGAACCCGCGACCTTCCGCGAGAAGGTCGTCTATCACTTGATCCTCATGCCGCTCTCGGAGACGGGCGAGATGTCCCTGGGGCCCACGGGAGGGCTTGCCCCGATGGCGATGTACCTTGTCCGGTTCCTCATCCGGGGATTGCAGCGGGCCGAACGGGAGGCCGGGCATGATCCCCTGGCGCTTCAGGCCGCGAAGGAAAAGGTCCTTCGGTCCTTCGGGCATCACACCCGGTTCTGGCGGGCGGCCTTTACGGCGAACAACTGGGGGAGCATTTTTGGCGGAGGCCAGGCGCCGGGGCTGTTCAAGCGCATCACCGAACCCGGCGGGCGGACCCCTGATATCCAGCCCGACCTGCGGATCAAGGAGCTCTTGCACGACGAGTACATGTACTATTTCTTCCAGCGTCTGCAGGCCGAGGAGGCACAGGAGGGGCGCCAGGGGGTCTATGAAGAACTGATGGATTCCATCATGACCAACAGTTCGGTCCTGGTCGAAAGGCTGCGGACGGCCGAGGGCATTTTGAGAGAAGGACAATTCCTGGAGACCAAGGCCGCGGCGGAACGCGACCCGCAGAAAAAGGCCTTCTATCTTGCCCAGGTCTCCCGATGGAGGGATGAGGTCCGGGGTCTCCTGGCCAAGCCCGCAGGGGAGTGGTCGCAGGAGGAGCGCAGCCATGCCCTGGCGTTGTCGTCCGAGAGCCTCTACTGGGAGATCATGACGATCGAATACAAGGCCTCCGAAAACAAGAAGCTCGAGCGGTTCGTCCACGGGGCCTTCAATGATCTTCTGAGCCCGATTCTGAAAAAGACCGCGCAGTACCGTCTGGAGCGGAATCCGTATGCGTATTTCGTCAATGAACTGACCCGGACCTGGAAGGGCGATTCCCATATGTGGATCTTCCGCCGGCTGGTCCCGCAGTTCGCCCTGGCCCCTGTCAGCTGGCTCTTGAACCGCAAGTTCGGCGGCATGAGGTTCAAGGAAGGCGAGTTCAATGAAACGGTCTCCGCACCGGACCTTGTCGATCAGATGACGCAGCGCGGGGTCCGGGGTCTGTCCCGTCGCGATGCGCTCCGGGCGCTCAACGGTCGTGTGCGGGACAGGAAACTGTATCGGGCGCCGGATATGCAGAACACGGATCCCCGTGCCGAAGAGATCCGCCGGCAGCTCGCCCGTCCGGGGCTCAACCGTGCGCAGGTGGAACGGTTGAACCGCCGCCTGATCGAGGCGAACTATGCCAAGGCACCCGTGAGCCTGGAATTTACCCGAGAAGACGGAAAGTCGACTTATCGTCTGCAGAATTCTCTCGAACATTATTTCGGGATCAAGAACAGATTCGTACGTGCGGGGATCGTGGCCGCCCGATCTATCCTGACACCGCTCGCCGTGGCGCTTGCGGCCACAGGCGCGATCGGGGCCGGCATCTTTGCCTTCTCCGCCGGATGGCTGCTCGGGCCGCTCGTGCACGGGAAGACAAAGTATCGTTCCGAGAAACCGCTCTGGATAGGACACTGGTCTCTGATCACATCGGCGGTCTCTCTTTTCTCGACGCTTGTCGTCGGAAAGATCACCCTCATGAGCCTGATGTCCTTCGGGCTCTATGCGAGTCTGGGGCTCTTGGGGCTCCTGGTCCCTGTCACGGCCCTGACCATGTACTTCGTTGTCCGGGCGGTCAAGGGGCATGGCATTTACCAGGACCGGATCTGGAGTCCGTACTGGCGGGCCAGGACCACGGGCTGGCAGAGCTGGCTCATGCTGCGTCCGATCAAGAACGTCCCGTGGATCAAGAAGAATTTCTCGGGAGAGTTTTACGGGACTCTGCTGCGGGAGATCATCGATGTCCAGCGCACACGGGGTCCCCTGCTTTCCGCAGGATACCTGGTGCAGGACAAGCTCATCGAGGATTTCCGGGAGTTCGAAGGGACCCTCTTCAGTCCGAGGGAGAGCCGGGCCCTGATCGCATCCGTCGAGTTCATTGCCCGTCATCGCGAGGGGGTACGCCCCGGGGATCCCGAGTGGGAGGCGCTTGTGGCCGCGGCCCGGGCCTATGAGGAGGCGCTCGCCGAGAATGGAACGGCTGAACGCGATGCCAGGGGACGTTCTTACCTGGAGATGTCGGATACGGAACTCGTGGCCCGCAAGAGGCCCTTCGTTCTCATCGCGCCCCGGGAACCCAAGGCCGTTGAGTTCCTCTATACCACGTTCCAGACGATCGTCCTCAAGAAACCCACGGATGACGCCTTTGCCCGTCTGCAGGGGGTCTCGACACATGAGCATTCTTTCAATGAAGTGGTCACGATCTCCCTTGAAACGTACGGGCGTCCGGGGACGCATAATATTGCCGGTCTGCGGGAGTATATGCCCGAAATGATGAGACAGTTTAGAGCATTTCTCCAGGGACAGAATGTCCCGGCCCCGTCGATCAATG
>JAAYZZ010000039.1 GCA_012514595.1 Elusimicrobiota bacterium | reverse complement strand
TCTCGGCAGCCTTGATATTCCCGCCCTTGGGAGAATCCTTGCGAACACCCTTGTCGAGCGTGGACATCCCCATGAGCGTCTTTCTGGCGACATCATCGATCAGGGACGCCGACATGTTCTTGAGGCTGCGATGGATGCACAACCGCGGACGCTCGGGGGTCCCGACCATCTCCTTGCGGATGCGACGATGACGATAAACGCGTTTGACCTCTCGGATATTAGTAGCCATAAGAATTACTTCGTTGCAGATTTCCCTTGTTTACGTCTGACATTCTCGCCGACATAGCGGATCCCCTTGCCCTTGTACGGCTCCGGCGGCTTGACATCACGGATCTTGGCCGCGGTCTGGCCGACAAGCATTTTGTCCGCCCCTTCGAGCTTGATCTCTGTCGGTTTTGGGGTTGCGACCTTGACCCCGGCCGGAACGACAAACTCGACGGGATGACTGAACCCGAGGTTCATGGTGAGCTTCTGGCCCGCCGCCTGGGCGCGGAACCCGATCCCCTGGATCTCGAGATCCTTGGTGTGCCCCTTCATCACGCCGTGTATCATGTTCTTGAGGAGCACGCTCACGGTCCCGTGCTTGGCCCGGGTCGTCTTCACATCATTCGCGCGGGTCACAACCAGGGACTGGTCCTTATGTTCGACCTTGATCCCGTGCGGGACAGGAAGAACCAACTTTCCCTTAGGCCCCTCGATCTGAACCTGAGAAGGGGTGATGTTGACCTTGACTTCTTTCGGGAGAGCTATTGGCAATTTTCCAAGTCTTGACATAATTCCTTACCAGATGTAGCAGAGCACTTCGCCGCCGATCTTGAGCTGACGCGCCTCTTTGTCGTCCACAATCCCCTTGGATGTGGAGAGGACCGCTGTCCCCAGACCGTTCAGGACCTTCGGAATGGCATCATTCGGAACATAGGTCCTGAGCCCGGGCTTGGACACACGCTTGAGTCCTGTGATCGCCGGCTTTTTGTTTTCGTATTTGAGATAGACCTTGAGCACGCCCTGCTTGTTGTCCTTCAGAAGGCGGACATCCTCAATGTAGCCGTCCTTCTTGAAGATCCCGAGGATCTTCTCCTTGAGAACGGAGGCGGGGACATCCACGGTCTCCTTGCGGACCTTGAGCGCATTCTTGATCGTCGTCAACATGTTCGAGATCGGATCTGAAACTGCCATCGTCTGATTCCTTATCGGTAGTCTTGTCTTCATCGAGGCAAAGCGCCCCGACCTCTTTACCAGCTCGCCTTCTTGACTCCGGGGATCTCCCCCTTCCAGGCCATCTCGCGGAAACAGAGACGGCAGATCGCAAAACGGCGCATATAGGCCCGCGAACGACCGCAGATGCGGCAACGGTTGTGCTGACGCGTCGAGAACTTCGGCGTGGCCTGTGATTTGTTGATCAATCCCTTTTTAGCCATGTGACGCTCTTCCTCTTATTTCTTCTCGAAAGGAACACCCATCAATCTCAGGAACTCCAGGCTCCTCTTGGGCTCCCCGTTCTTCACGACAAAAGAAACATCCATCCCCTGGGCGCGAAAATCCCGGCGGGTCGCGTCGATCTCCGGAAAGATCGAATGTTCCTTGATCCCGAAAGTGTAATTGCCCTCCCGGTCAAAGGACCGGACCGGGATCCCGTTGAAATCGCGGATACGCGGAAGGACCACGTGGACCAGACGCCCCAGGAATTCGTACATGCGCGTCCGGCGCAGGGTGACCTTACATCCGACGGGGGCGCCTTCCTTCAGTTTGAAGTTCGAAACAGCCTTCCGGGAACGGCGGATGGAAGGCTTCTGCCCCGTGATCGCGGCCAGATCTTCCATGGCCTGTTCGAGGATCTTGATGTCGGAGATCGCCTCCCCCACACCCATGTTGATCACGATCTTGTCCAGACGGGGAAGGGACATGGCGTTCTTCACGCCGAACTTTTCCTTCATCGCCGGCACAACTTCCTTCAAATACTTTTCTTCGATCTCGGGTCTCACGTGTTTGCTCCTTAGATCGTTTCGCCTGTCTTGGCGCTCAAGCGGACCTTGGTCCCGTCCTTGAGGGTCTTGACCTTCATCCGGACCGGCTTGTTGCTCTTGGGATCGACCAGCATCACATTCGAAATGGAGAGCGGTTTCTCGATCTCGATGAACCCGCCATTCGGATACTGGTCGCTTTTCTTGACGGCCTTCTTAATGAGATTGATGTTCTCAACGACCAGCTTGCGGTCGGCCGTGAGGACCTTGATGACTTTTCCGGTCTTTCCTTTATCTTTTCCGGTGATCACCATCACCTTGTCGTCGCGCTTGATCCGTAACATTAGACAACCTCGGGGGCTAAAGAGATGATCTTCATATATTCCATATTCCTGAGCTCACGCGCCACAGGACCAAAAACACGGGTTCCGCGGGGATTCCCGGCATCATCGATCAGAACGACCGCATTCGTATCGAAACGGAGATAGGTCCCATCCGACCTGCGGATCGGTGCTTTTGTCCGGACGATCACGCCTTTGGCCTTTTGTCCCTTTTTGATCGCAGCGTCCGGCGTGGAATCCTTGATGTTGACCTTGACGATATCGCCGACCTGAGCGATGAGCTTGCCTTTGGCATTGAGGACACCGATCAAAGACGCTGTCCGGGCGCCGGTGTTATCCGCGACCTGGAGAATACTCTTCATCTGGATCATGCACTCACCTCTTGCTGAGACACGGCCTTCTTGACAATAGCCGTAATGACCCAACGTTTGTCCTTGGACAAAGGACGCGTTTCCATGAGGGCGACTTCGTCCCCCATACGCGCCTCATTGTTCTCGTCATGGGCCTTGTACTTGTTGTGCACACGCACCTGCTTCCCGTACTGGGAGTGCGTCTGGACGGTGGTCACCTGGACCACGCGGGTCTTCATCATCTTGTCGCTGATCACGACCCCCGTCAGGGTCTTGCGCCCATTAGCTCTTTTGTCCATGATCTTTCTTTCTTTCATTAACAATGGTCAGGATCTGGGCGATCTCTTTCTTGATGGCCTTGAAGCGCGAAGGCTTCTCCACCTGGCCCAGACGTCCCTGCTGGCGCAGATCGAACAGTTCCTTCTTGAGGAAGGCCTCCCGCTCCGTGAGCTCCCCAGGGTTCATATTGCGAAGTTCTTTAAGTTCCATGACGTCACTGCCCTCTGTGTCTCGAAATGAACTTTGTCCGCACCGGCAACTTGAAGGCGATCAGCCGCAAAAGGCTCTTGGCGAAATCCTCGGGAACGCCGCTCACCTCAAAAAGAACACGACCTCTCTTGACGACCACGACCCAGTGATCGAGATCGCCCTTTCCCTTGCCCATGCGTGTCTCCGCCGGCTTCTTGGTGACCGGCTTGGAAGGGAAAACATTGATCCACATCTTTCCCGCCCCACGGAGTTTCCGGACCAGGGTCACGCGGCAGGCCTCGATATGATTCGCCCGGACCCGACCATTATCCAGGGCCTTCAATCCATATTCACCGAAATTAAGACTGTCGCCCCTCGTCGAGATGCCCCGGCACTTGCCCTTCTGCATCTTGCGGTATTTGACCCTCTTGGGCATCAAAGCCATGATCGCGTCTCCTTACTTCTTAAGCCTGCTGGGGCGCGTCCTTCAAGGTATCGCCCTTATAGACCCATACTTTTACGCCGATACAACCATACGTCGTGATCGCCTCGGCAAAACCGTAATCGATATCCGCGCGGAATGTCTGCAGCGGGATCTTTCCGACATGATACTTCTCGCGACGGGCGATCTCGGCCCCGTCCAGACGTCCTGACACGATGACCTTGACCCCCTTGGCCCCGGCCTGGATGGTCTGCTCGACCGCGCGCTTCATGGCGCGGCGGAACCCCACGCGCTTCTCCATCTGGAACGCGATCCCCTGGGCCACGAGTGTTGCGTCGATCGCCGCGTTCTTGATCTCCTTGATCTCGACATTGATCTGCTTGTCGGAGATCTTCCCCAGATCGGTCCGCAGACGATCGATATCCGCTCCACGACGTCCGATGATGACCCCGGGACGGGCGGATGCGATACGCACCTTGATCTGATCGGCCAGACGCTCGATCTCGACACAGGAGACCGCCCCCTGGGCGAACTTTTCCTTGATATACTTCCGGATCTTGTGATCCTCAAGGATGTTCTTCGAGAAATCCTTGCGGTCCGCGAACCAGACGCTGCGCCAATTCTTGTTTATTCCGATCCTGAGAACCGTTGGAGAAACCTTTTGACCCACGTGACTACCCCTTATTTCGTCTTGAGATCGAGTTCGACCGTGATGTGCGATGTCTTTTTGAGGACCGGGTTCGCGCGCCCCATGGTCGCGGCCCGGAATCTCTTCCACACAGGCCCCTGGTCCGCAGTGATCTTGGACACGATGAGCTGGTCCTCTGTCAGGCCCTTCTGCTTGGCGTTCGCCACTGCGGAATTGAAGACCTTGACGACCTGTTCTTTGGT
>JAAYZZ010000038.1 GCA_012514595.1 Elusimicrobiota bacterium | reverse complement strand
TGGTGTCCCGTGCCTTTATTGACGGAGGTTCTTATGATCTACGTTCTCTACACGCTCCTTTTGTTCGGGCTTGTTGTTCTTGTGTTGGGGTTCAAGGAGGTCCGTTCCATTCAGGAGCGGGACCCGGCCGCGCGCAATCCCCTTGAGGTGATCTTCCTTTATTCGGGGCTTCATGCGATCGTGTTCCACCGGATCGCGCACCCGCTGTGGAAGTTGCGGATCCCCATGGTCCCCCGGATCGTTTCGCAGATCGGACGCGCCTTCACCGGCGTCGAGATCCATCCCGGCGCGCAGTTGGGGACGGGGATCCTCATTGATCACGGCATGGGGGTTGTGATCGGCGAGACCGCCATCGTGGGCGACAATGTGACGCTTTATCAGGGGGTCACATTGGGCGGGACCGGGAAGGAGACAGGGAAGCGTCATCCGACCCTTGGAAAGAATATTGTCGTGGGCGCCGGGGCCAAGATCCTGGGGAATATCACGATCGGGGACAATGCCTATATCGGGGCCAATGCGGTGGTGCTGCGGGATGTTCCTCCCAATTCCACGGTCGTGGGCGTCCCGGGTCATGTCACCAAGCAGGATGGAGAGAAGATCGATAAGCGTCTGGCGCATGCCGAGATCCTGGATCCGATCACACAGGATATTGAAGAATTGGAGCAACGTCTGAAGAAACTGGAAGGAAGAGAATAAGCGGGGGCCTCCGTCTACGTCCCCTGTCCCTTGTTCCTTGTCACGTTCATGAAACTCTACAACACGCTCACACGCAAGGTCGAGGAGCTTCCCGCGCTTCCGGGCCACATTCATATGTACTCCTGCGGGGTCACGGTCTACGACAAGTGCCACATCGGGCACGCGCGGTCCCTCTACACCTTTGACACGCTGGTCAAGTATCTGCGTTATCGCGGATATGAGGTGACCTTTGTCCGCAATATCACGGATGTCGACGACAAGATCATTGCCAAGGCGAACCAGACCGGAAGGACCTTTGAGGAGGTCGTGCGCGAGAACATCGATCTTTACTACAAGGACCTGGAGTCTCTGGGCGTTTCGCCCGCGGACAAGGAGCCGCGCGCGACGGAGAATATTCCGTTGATGATCGCGCACATCGAGGCCTTGATCAAAAAAGGTCATGCCTATTCGATCGGAGGGGATGTCTATTTCCGCATCCGCTCCTTTAAAGATTACGGCAGGCTCTCGAACCAGAGCCTCGACAAGATGCTCGAGGGCGTCCGGGTCGACTCTGATGAACGCAAGGAGGATCCGCTCGATTTCGCGCTCTGGAAGGCGGCCAAACCCGGGGAGCCGTCGTGGCCGTCCCCATGGGGGGAGGGACGTCCGGGGTGGCATATCGAGTGCTCCTGCATGAGCATGAAACATCTGGGGGTGGAGACCCTCGACATTCATGCCGGCGGGCGGGACCTCATGTTCCCGCATCATGAGAATGAGATCGCCCAGAGCGAGGCCCTGACGGGAAAACCTTTTGCGAAGATGTGGATCCACCACGGGCTTCTCACGATCGCTGGCCAGAAGATGGCCAAGTCCCTGGGGAATTTCATTACGGTCCAGGACGCGCTTCAGAAGCATTCTCTGGGTGCGCTCAAATTGTTCTTTCTCTCCACGCATTACACCAGTTCCATCGATTATACGGTCGAGAAAATGGAGGACATGGAGAAGGGTCTTTTGCGGCTGAGGACATTCCTGCGCCGGGCATCCGATGTCGGGCCTGACCGTCTGGGCGTCAAGGATGCGGATGTGGAGTTCTTGGTCGATGCCAAGGAAAAGGTCTTGTCCGCGCTTGATGAGGATTTCAATACCGCGCTCGCCCTGGGCCACATCTTTGACCTTGTGACCGCGGCCAACCGTTTTTTGGATGAGGGTCGTCAGGACGATTATTTCGAGGGTTCGGTCCATCGAACGGTGGCCTTCTTGGAAGAGGTCGTCGGACAGGTTCTTGGCGTTCCTCTGAAAGAAGAGGTCGCGGGTCTTTCCTCAGAAGAAGAGGCACTCTTGGCCGATCGGGTCGCGGCACGCAAGGCCAGGGACTGGAAACGGTCCGATGTGCTGCGCGATCTTTTGAAGGAGAAGGGGATCATCGTCGAAGATGGAAAGGCCGGCCAGACCTGGCGGCGGGCATGATGATTTCGAGAGGCAGGGGAATGAAAAGACATCAAGGGCTCTTTATTACATTCGAAGGCTCCGAGGGCTGCGGAAAAAGCACGCAGTCCAAGATGCTTTTGGATCATCTTGAGGCCGAAGGCGTCCTGGCGGTCCTTTTGCGGGAACCCGGAGGGGTCAAGATCAGCGAGAAGGTGCGCGAGATCCTGTTGGATAAAAAGAACACGGCCATGACCAAAGAATGCGAGACGCTTCTTTACATGGCGGCCCGCGCCCAGCTCGTCGAGGAGGCCCTGCTGCCGGAGCTCAAAAAGGGCAAGGTCGTGATCCTGGACCGCTTCCTGGATTCTACGGTCGCCTACCAGGGCTACGGCTGCGGGGTGGATGCGGCGACCATCAGGGCGATCGGTCTTTTTGCGACCCAGGGCGTTCAGCCGGATGTGACATTCTTTCTTGATCTTGATGCCGCCGAAGGGCTTCGCCGGCGCGGCAGCGAGCGTGACCGGATCGAGGAGAGGGCCCTGGAGTATCACCAGCGGGTCCGTCGGGGGTATCAGGCGATCGCGGAAGAGGAGCCGGCGAGGGTCGTTCAGATCGACGGAAAACTTTCAAAAGAAAGCATCTTTGAGATCATCCGTAAAAGGGTCGATCTTCTTCTCCGGGAGAAGGGGCATGCCTGAATCCGCGGTCGACCTGATCCATCGGGATGTTCTCGAGAGGTTCCGACGTCTTCTCGACAAAGGGCGTCTGGCCCATGCGTATCTTTTTTCCGGTCCCCAAGGCACGGGCAAGTTCGAGACCGCTTGCGCCGTGGCGCGCCTGGTGAACTGTCCCGATAAGGGAGGCGCGGACTGTGACTGCGCCTCCTGTCGCAAGATGCGCGGCGGACATCACCCGGACCTTTTTATCGTCGAGAAACTCGAGGACAAAAGCGAGATCATGATCGGTCAGTTCTGCGAAAGGGCGAATAATCCCTTTACGCCCGTGATCCCGCGGCTGACATTGAGGCCCTTTGAGGCGGTCCGCAAGGTCTGTATCATTCGCGATGCGCATCTGATGAGCGCGGAGGCGGCCAATGCCTTTCTGAAGACACTGGAGGAGCCGCCCGAGGCCACGGTCATCATTCTCACCACCGCGGTCCCGGCCCGGCTTTTGAAGACGATCGTCTCGCGCTGTCACGAGGTCCGGTTCTTCGCCTGGGGCGAGAAGGCCCTTGCCTCCCGTTTGCAAAACGAGTATGATGTGGCCTCTCTTCCGGCGGGGATCATGGCCCGTTTTCATCAGGGCGCCTGGGGGCCGGCGGCGGCCGGGCGTAAGGATTTTTTCGAGCGCAAGAATGCCTTCATCGATCAGGTGTTGGGCGGCCCCATGAAAGACCCTCCCGCGGACAAGGAGGAGGTCCGCGAGTGCTGTCAGGTTCTTTTCAGTCTTTTTCGGGACGTCTCACTCCATCATGCCGGGGCGGCCGCTGAGCAATTTGTGCATCAGGACCGGATCCCCTTGATCCAGGACTTGGCGCGCAGGCATGGTCCCCAAAGCGTCGGGATGATCATTGCCCAGATCGCGAGAGTTCGGGAAGCTGTGGACCAGAATTTCAACGTCAAGATCGCGTTTCTGGTCCTCAAGGAAATGATCTAACAGAAGCAAAGGAACGCATGGCCAGAATATTCCAGATCAAGATGGGCGAACACCGCCCCGACCTTTTTGTGGACAGCCACGGGGTGGATTGCCGCCGGGGTGACCTTGTGATCGTCGAGGTGGACCGTTCCGCCGAGTACGGACGCGTGATCACGACCGAGCTTCCGCCGTCTCTGGCGCAGAAGCCGCCCATGATCCAGGGGCGTCTGGTGCGTCTCGCCAATGAAGGCGACCTGCGGCAGATCGAGCACAACCGTTTTAAGGCCAATGACGCGCTCCATGTGTGCATCTCCAAGGTCAACGAGATGCATCTTGATATGAACATCCTTTCGGCCGAGTATTCTTTTGACGCGAGCCGGGCGATCTTTTATTTCACCGCCGAGGGGCGCGTGGATTTCCGCGAGCTGGTGAAGGAGCTCGCGAGGATCTTCCGGGTCCGCATCGAGCTCAAGCAGGTGGGGGTCAGGGACCGGGCCAAGATGACCGGCGGATTCGGCGTCTGCGGACAGGAGCTTTGCTGCGCGAATTTCATCAAGGATTTCGGACAGCTCTCCATCAAGATGGCCAAGGAGCAGGCCCTGCCCCTGAACCCGACGAAGATCTCGGGGGTCTGCGGCCGGATCAAGTGCTGCATGGCCTATGAATACAATGTGTACCGGGAGCTCAATAAAGGGCTTCCCAAAATGGGCGCGCGTGTCGAGATCCCCGAGGGAAGGGGACGCGTCATCAGCCTCGATATCCTCAAGAGGCTCGCCTATGTGGATCTGGGGGAGGGAAAGATCGTGAAGGCGCCGGTCCCTCCTGAAGGCCTTCCCAAGGCCCCGCAGATGGAACCCCGTCGGGAGCAGAGGCCCGATGACCGCCGGCCACGGCCTGATGAGGGACGGGGGCGGCAGCCGGGCCAGGGACGTGACCGCGACCGCCGGGAACCCCGCGAGAATCGGGACCGCAACGGCCGCAGACCTTAAGAGGCATCATGGCAGAAAAGTTTTACGTCACAACGCCCATTTACTATGTGAATGACGCGCCGCATATCGGGCATGCGTATACGACCATTCTTGCGGACGTGCTCTCGCGCTTTCACCGGGCGCTGGGGCATGACACCTTCTTTTTGACAGGGCTCGACGAGCACGGACAGAAGGTCCAGCAGGCGGCTGAGAAGCGCGGGCTTTCGCCGCAGGCGCACTGCGATGATCTGGCCCCCCGGTTCACGGACCTCTGGAAGACGCTTGGGATCTCGAACGACGATTTTATCCGAACGACGCAGGACCGTCACAAAAGGATCGTCCAGCAGATCCTTCAGAAGGTCTATGACAAAGGGGATATCTACCAGAAGGAATACGAAGGGCTTTACTCCGTCGCCGAGGAGCGGTTCATCACCGAGAAGGAGGCCGAGTCGGGTCAGTTCCGCGAGGTCAGGGTCCTCAAGGAGAAGAATTATTTCTTCAAGATGGGGCAGTATCAGGAGCGTCTCGTCCGTTATATCGAGGAGCACCCGGGGTTCATCCGTCCCGAGCATCGCAAGAATGAGATGCTGGGGTTCCTTCGTCAGCCTTTGGGGGATCTGTGCATCTCGCGTCCCAAGTCGCGTCTGTCCTGGGGGATCGAGATCCCCTTTGACAGGGACTATGTGACCTATGTCTGGTTCGATGCGCTCATCAACTATATCTCCGCGATAGGGTATCTCTCCGAAGAGAAGAAGTTTGCCCGCTGGTGGCCCGGGGTGCATCTGATCGGCAAGGATATTCTGACGACCCACTGCATCTACTGGACGACCATGCTTTTTTCTCTCGACCTTCCGCTTCCGGACACGATCTTTGCCCACGGCTGGTGGCTGATGGGCGAGAGCAAGATGTCGAAGTCGCTCGGGAACGTTGTGCGGCCCCTCGACCTCATCCAGAAGCACGGGGTGGACGCGGTCCGGTATTATCTCATGAGCGAGATGGTGCTCGGGGCCGATGCCAGTTTTACCCCCGAGAATTTCATCAAGCGGTACAACAGCGATCTCGCCAACGATTTCGGGAATCTTCTCAACCGTGTGTCGGGCCTCATTACGAAGAATCACGGCGGGATCATTCCCGAGGCCGGGACACCGACACCGGCGGAGGAAGAGATCATCTCGATCGGACGGACGCTCGGGGAGAGGGTCAATGCGCTTGTCCATGACTTCAAGGTCGACAGCGCGATCAACGAGGTCCTGAACCTTGTGCGTGCGGTCAACAAGTACATGGAGGTCCAGGCGCCCTGGAAATTGGCAAAGACCGATCTTGCGGCCGCCGGCCGCGTTCTCTACTGCGCGAGCGAGGCGCTGCGTCTTTCCGCGGTGCTCTTGAAGGCCGTCATGCCTGAGAAAGCCGGGGTTGTTCTTGGGATCCTCGGGGCCGAAGGGTCGGGCTTGACCTGGGGAGAGCTCAGGAGCGGTGTCGCGCTTCCTTCCTTTCCGCCGCTTTTTCCCCGTATCGAGGCCGAAAAACCACCGTCACCCCGGGGGTGAAGGAGGTTCCGATGAACACATCCGGGAATAAAGACCTGCTCCACGGTGTGACGCTCGAGATGATCCTGACCCGCCTTGTGGAAAGATACGGTTGGCCCGAGATGTCCCGCCGCATTCGCATCAACTGTTTCGCCAAGGATCCCAGCATCAAATCCAGTCTGACATTCTTGCGCCGGACGCCCTGGGCCCGGGAAAAGGTGGAAGGGCTCTACCGCTGGACGTTCAGGGCTTCTCAAGGACATGATGTTCATCGCGGACCCCGGGGGGACGTATGACAGGATCTTTCCGTATTGATCTTGCCGCGATCGCCAAAGACGCCATGGCCCGTTACGGGTTTCTCGCTGATTTTCCCCGCGCCCTCCTTCAGGAGGTCAGGATCCTGGATGCCGAGCGGCTTCTGTCCCGTCGAAAGGCCCGTGTGAAGGACTTGCGCGGGCTTTTGTGGAGCTCCATCGACAATCACGATTCCCAAGACCTCGATCAGCTCGAATACTGTGAACGAGGCCCCCGGCAGGAGATCCTGGTCAAGGTCGCCATCGCGGATGTGGATATCTTTGTTCCCAAGGGATCCAGGGCCGATCAGCATGCGGCCCAGAATGGGAATTCGGTCTACACCGGGATCACCACATTCCCCATGCTGCCGCATGCGCTTTCCGAGGACATTTCCTCCCTTCTCCCCGGTGCGGATCGTCTGGCGATCGTGATCGAGTTCGCCGTCCTCAAGGACGGGGACATCCGTCAGGGCCGGATCTATCCGGCGCTGGTCTCGAACAAGGCGAAGCTGGTCTACGAGGAGGTCGGGGCCTGGATCGAGGGCCGGGGTCCTGCGCCGAAAGCCTTGGGGGAGACCCCCGGACTTGAGGCCCAGGTCCGTCTTCAAGACGAGGCGGCGAGGCGTCTGGAGTCCTTTCGGATGGCTGAAGGGGCGCTGGGGCTTGAGACCCTGGAGACACGGGCGGTCACGGAGAACGGCGTCGTGATCCGTCTGGTCCTGCCCCAGGAGAGCCGGGCCCAGCAGATCATCGAGAATTTCATGATCGCGGCCAACCGCACGGTCATGGAATTCCTGAGCAAGGCCGGGTTCGCGGTCATTCAGAGGGTGGTGCGCGTGCCCAAGAACTGGGCCGGGATCGTCGAACTGGCCATGACCCTGCAGGAACGTCTGCCGGCAGAGCCCGATGCCAGGGCGCTTTCCAAATTCCTTTTGAAACAAAAGGCCCGCGATCCCTTGAGGTTCCCCGATCTGTCTTTGGCCGTTGTGAAACTTCTCGGGCCCGGCGAATATACGATGCTGGAGCCCGGCAAGCCGCCCCTGGGGCATTTCGGGCTTGCGGTCATGGATTATACGCATGCCACCGCTCCCAACCGGCGGTACGTGGATGTCATCATCCAGCGCCTTCTCAAGGCCGCGATCGCGGGAGAGGAGTGTCCTTACACCCGCAAGGAACTTGTGGAGCATGCCGCCTGGTGTACGGACCGGGACAAGGCCTCCAAGAAGGTCGAGCGGTTCATGCAGAAGGTCGAGGCCGCCTCTCTCATCCATGACCGTGTGGGGGAGATCTTCAGCGGGATCGTGACCGGGGCCTCGGAAAAAGGAACCTATGTGCGGCTGGATGATCCGCCCGTCGAGGGACGAGTGGTGCGCGGCTTTGAGCGTATGCGTGTCGGACACAAGGTGCGTGTCAAACTGGTCGATCTGGATCCCTACAAGGGGCATATTGACCTGGTCAAGGTCCGGGCCTGAAAGGAGAGAGGGATGTCCGTCAAGACAATCCAATGGACCGGGAGTGCGGTGCGCATCATCGACCAGACGCTCCTTCCCGGCCGGCTCAAGTATATCGATTGCCACGACGTGGAGACCCTGTGGAGAGCGATCAGGACGCTGCAGGTCCGCGGGGCTCCCGCGTTGGGGGTCGCGGCGGCCTTTGGCGTTCTTTTGGGTGCCAAGAAATTCAAGGGGGATGATCCCGCGCGGTTCGCGAGTTTTGTCCTCCGGCTCTGCGACTTCATCGGCGCCTCGCGCCCGACGGCGGTCAATCTTTTCAACGCCTTGAACCAGATGCGCGGGCTTATCCTCAAGAATCCCCGCTTGCCGGTCGCGATCATGAAGGCCGTGATCGAGGCCGAGGCCATTGCGATCTTCGAGGAGGATAAGGCCGTGTGCCGTGCGATGGGCCGTCATGGGGCCGCTCTCATCAGGAACGGCGGGACCTACATGACGGTCTGCAATGCCGGGGCGCTAGCGACAGCCGATTACGGGACCGCGCTCGGTGTTTTTTATGCGGCCAAAGAGGCGGGAAAGAAATTCAAGGTCTTTGCCCTTGAGACGCGACCGCTCCTTCAGGGGGCGCGTCTCACGGCGTGGGAGCTTCGGAAGAACAGGATCGATGTGACGCTCATTTGCGACAACATGGCCGCCACGGTCATGAAGGGCCAAAAGATCGACGGGATCTTCACGGGTGCGGACCGGATCGCCAGCAACGGCGATGCGGCCAACAAGATCGGGACCTACATGCTGGCCGTTCTTGCCAAACACCACGATGTGCCGTTTTACGTTGTTGCGCCCAAGACCACCTTTGATCTCAAGATCAGGAGCGGGGGGGAGATCCCCATCGAGGAGCGCTCACAGGATGAGGTCACCTCCTTCGGCGCCAGGCCTACGGCACCTAAAGGCATAAAAGTTTTCAATCCGGCCTTTGATGTCACGCCCGCAGGTCTGATCACCGGGATCGTGACCGAGTACGGGGTCATCCGGCGACCGAACAGGAAAAGGGTTTATCAAGCCCTGTCTTTCTCAAAGAAAGGATGATCAATATGCCGGAGGAAGAGAACGGCCACGACGGTCCCAAGCCCAGGCCTGAAGACAACGACG